>CAILKA010000165.1 GCA_903834645.1 uncultured beta proteobacterium | reverse complement strand
TCTTCGTCGAGCTCGGTGCGGCGATCAGCGTGGCGTCCACCACCGTGCCGGACTTGAGCATCAGGCCCTTGCCCTGCAGCACCTGGTTGACCAGGGCCAGCATCTGCTCGGCCGGCTTGTGGCGCTCCAGCAGGTGCCGGAAGCGCAGGATGGTGCTCTCGTCGGGAAGACGCCGGTTCCAGGTGAGCTGCGCGAACTCGCGAAACAGCGGCACGTCGTGCAGCGCTTCTCCCATCGGCGGGTCGCTCAGCGTGAACCACTGCTGCATGAAGTGGATGTGCAGCATCGTCTGCAGCGCAAAGGGCGGGCAGCCCATCTTGCTCTTGGGCGCGTGCGACTCGATCAGGGCCTCCAGATCAGCCCCCGGTACCACGCGCTCCATCTCTAGCGCTGACCTGCAAGGCCTTTCCTTTGTGAGCAGATCGGTCGCGACGCTTCTCTGGATCCCCGCAAACCCTCTCCTGCTTGCCTTCGTCTTGGGGGCATATTCGCAAGATGCCAAGTCCCAGGAGGGCCGCCCCATGTACAAGAAGATCCTGCTCGCCTACGACGGCTCCGAAGCCGGACAGCAGGCCCTGCTCGAATCGAGCGAGATTGGGCAGTGGTCGAAGGCGCGCATGAGGCTGATCGCGGTGATGCCCTCGCCCGTGGCGAGCATCGCGGTGGAGGCCTGGACGTATGCCCCGGGTACCGAAGTGGCGGATCGTGCCCGGCACCAGGCGGTGCTGGATGCGGGGGTGCAGCGGCTGGTCGAGGCGGGGCTGGACGCCTCGGGCGAGCTGGTGTCGGGGCCTGCCATCGAGGAGATCGTGCGGGCGGCGCGTGGCTTCGAGGCTGACCTGATCGCGGTGGGGCATCAGCACCGGGACAGCTGGGCCGAGCGGTGGTGGCGCGGCTCGCTGTCGAAGAACCTGGTCGAGCACGCGCCTTGCAGCGTGCTGGTGGTGGTACGGCCCTGAATCGCTGACCGGGCGAAGCCCTCAGGCCAGCTCCTCGAGCCTGGCCAGGAGCCCGCCGCGGCGGCTGGCCTGGCGGGCCACGGCCTGCATCAGCACCTGCCGGCTGGCGTGCACCGTCACGTGGGAGCGGGCGCGGGTGAGGCCGGTGTAGACGAGCTCGCGCGTGAGCACCGGCGAAGGCGCCTCGGGCAGCACCAGGGCCACGGAATCGAACTCCGAGCCCTGAGACTGGTGCACGGTCATGGCCAGGCAGGTGTCGTGCGCGGGCAGCCGGGCCGGGGCCACGGCCCGGAAACCGCCGCCCCCGCCGGCGGCAAACCACACCATGAGCTGCCCCGCCTCGTCGGGCAGGGCCAGGCCGATGTCGCCGTTGTAGAGCTGCAGCCCGTAGTCGTTGCTGCGCACGATCGCGGGCCGGCCGAGGTACCAGTCTCCGGTCGGGTCGGCATCTTGTGCGGCCAGCGCGTGGCGCACGCGCGCCTGCAGCGCGGCGTTGACCTCTTCGAGCCCGCGCCGGCCGGTGCGTGTGGCGCACAGCACGCGGTGGCGGGCGAAGGCCGCAGCCGCCCGGGCGATGTCGCGCGGGGCCTCACGCACGGCCTGCAGGTACGGGTGGTAGGGCGCGAGGAGCTCGCCGAGCTCGGGTGCCGATCGCGGGGCGGCGGGCTCGATCCAGCGCACGGCGGGTGTGGCTTCACCGGCGCCGGTGCCGGGGGTTGCAGGGGAGGCGGCCGAGGCGTGAGACGGGCGCGCCGCCTCGAGCACTTCGAGCAGTGCCTCGCACGCACCCTCGTTGACGAGGCGGGCCAGCTGGCCGATGCCCGAGCCTGCCTCGAAGCGGTAGCTGCGCGTGAACCACACCACCGCATCCCGCAGCGGGCTCGGGCGTGTCGGCAGCGGGGGCTCGATGCGTGCAGCGGCCATGCCCGTGAGCACGGCCAGCGATTCCCGGCAGGCCGGGCTCAGGGAGGGGTCTGATCCGAGCTCGGCGAAGACGGCGCCGGCCTCGACGGCGGCGAGCTGGTGGCGGTCGCCCAGGAGCACGATGCGCGCATGCGGCGGCACGGCCTCGAGCAGGTGTACGGCCAGCGACAGGTCGAGCATCGAGGCTTCGTCGACGACCAGCACGTCGAGCACCAGCGGGTGCGAAGCGTGGTGGGTGAAGCGGCCATCGGCGCGGCGGCCCAGCAGCCGGTGCACCGTGCTGGCCTGCTGCGGCAAGGCAGCGCGCAGTGCCTCGGGCAGCCGTGCCCCGCGCTCGCGCAGGGCCTCGAGCATGCGTGCGGCGGCTTTGCCGGTGGGCGCGGCCAGGGCAATGCGGCAGTTCGGGTCTTCGGTCAGCAGGCAGGCCAGCAGCGCCACGACGGTGGTGGTCTTGCCGGTGCCGGGCCCGCCGCTGATCACGGTGAGGCGGCTGCGGCAGGCCAGGGCGGCGGCGAGCATCTGCCAGTCGGGCGCGGGTTCGCCAGTCAGCGTGCAGGAGGGCGCCGGCGCACCACTGGGCGAGGGTTGCTGGCCGGCGCTGTCCGCCGGCGGGGCGAAGAGCTCGGCCAGCCGCTCGCGCATGCGTGCCAGGGCAGATGCGTTGTGCGTGACGGGCGCGCGGCTCGCCAGCAGCAGCCGCCTGGCCAGCCGCTGTTCGTAGGCGTGGTAGCGGGCGAGGTAGAGGCGGTCGCCTGAATCGAGCACGAGCGGGTGCGGCGGCAGCGGCCCGGGGGCGGAGCCATCGGCCACCACGCCGCTGGCCAGCAGGCTGGCGCGCCAGGCCTGCACACCGAGCGGGCCACCCTCGAAGGCCGTGAGCTCGCCCAGGCCGCGGCACACATGCCCTGAGGCGAGTGCCTCGCAGACCTGGCGCGCTGCCTCGCCAGCGGCTTGGGCGTCTCTCGGCAGGGCGCCACAACGCAGTGCGGCGGCTTCGATCCGGCGCGCGAGACCGTCGGCCAGCCAGGCCTGCACCTGCAGCCGCTCGTCTGCGCTCACGCGGTGGCCTCCTGCGCCGCGGGGCGGCCGTCCAGCAAGGCCGAAAGCGCCTCGACGAGTGCGGGCGCGGGGCGGTCGAAGTGCAGCCCGGACGGGTGGCCGTGCGCGTCCGCCCACTGCGGGCGCACGCCGCGCACGAAGAGGTAGAGCGCGCCGCCGAGGTGGGTGGCGGGCACGTAGCCAGGCAGGCAGCGCCGCAGGTGCCGGTGCAGCGCCACCATGTACAGCAGGTATTGCAGCCGGTAGCGCTCGGCGGCCATCTCCTGCGACACGGGCTCGGTGCCGTAGTCGGCCGTCGAGTGGCCGAGCAGGTTGGATTTCCAGTCGGCGATGAAGTAGCGCCCGTCGTGGGCGAAGACGAGGTCGATCGCGCCCGTCAGGTAGCGCCCGAGGGTGCCGGCCGACAAGCTGCCGAGTTCGGTGTAGCCGTGCGCAGCAAGCAGTTCGGCCAGCGCCGCAACCGGGATGCCCGCCGTGGGAAAGTGAAAGGCGAGCTCGGGCAGCCGCTGCCGCGCGGGCACCTCGGCCAGCCGCAACGGCTGTGGGGTGCCCACAGGAAGCTCGGTGTGCAGCACGTCTTGCAGCATGCGGCGCAGCATCGGGGCCAGCGGGGCGGGCGGGGTGGGCGTATCGCGCGTATCAGGCGTGGCGCCCTCGCCGCTGCGGGGCGCGATGTGGGCAAAGCGGGCAAGCGCGCGCGCGATCGCAGCGTCCCATCCGCGCGGGTCGCCGAAGTCGACGGACTCGAAGACGGTGTGGATGCATTGCCCGGCCTCGGCGCTGGCCGGAAAGCCGAGGATGTCGTCGGGCTCCCTGACCGAGCCCGGCAGCGGGCCGGGCCGGCTGCGGGCGCGCTCGTCGTGGTCGGTGCCCGGTGCATCGGCAGCGGCGCGCTTGACGATCTGGCTGTAGCTGGCCAGCCGCATGCCCCGAGGCAGGCGGGCCGGGGCCTCACGCGCGCGCGGGGCCTGCGCCTGGCCGGTGGCAGGCCGCAGCCGCACGGCCGGCGCAGCGGCCACGCGCGAGACCGCGATGGCCTGAGGGTGCCGCGCGCCGAGCGCCTCCCAGGCAGCTTCCAGGGCCTCGGGGGCCGGGTCCGAGTCGAACCAGGTATCGGGCGCACGGCCGGCGCCGGCCACGAGCCAGTTGAGCAGGCTGCGCACGCTCTGGCGTGCAGACAGTTTCTGGCCCGCGACCGTGTGGTAGCAGCCCGCCACGACCACGCAGCGGTTGATGGCGCGTGTGAGGGCCACGTAGAGCAGGCGCGTCCGCTCGGCTGCCTGCTCCTGCTTGATGCGCGCCTTCACGGGCTCGTCGGCTTCGCGCATGTCGAGCACGGCCTGGCCCCGGTCGTCGTGGTAGCTGCGGCAGCCCAGGTCGTCAGGCGGCTCGGCGGTGGAGCCATTCCAGAGGAAGGGGCAGATCACCACCGGATACTCCAGGCCCTTGGCGCCGTGGATGGTCTGGATCTGCACCAGGTTCGCGTCGGATTCGAGCCGCAGCTGCAGCTCGTCGTGAGCCGGACCCTCCTGGCGCTGTGTCTCGAACCAGCGCAGCAGCGCGGCCGGCGAGGGGTGCTCGTGGCTGGCGGCCTGCAGGGTCTCGACGAGGTGCAGCAGGTTCGTGAGCCGGCGCTCGCCGTCGCTGCGCACGAGCAGGCGTGCAGCCACGCCCTCCTCGGCCATCCACTGGCGCAGCATCACGCCCACGCCGCGGTGCAGCCAGGTGTGGCGCCAGGCGGCCAGGCGCTCGATCCAGCGCGCCAGCGCATGCTCGTCGCCGCCCAGCCGCTCGACCTGCGCCGCCTCCAGCCCGACGAGGGTGGTGGCCCAGGCGGTGCGCAGTGTCTGCTCGCGCGTGGGCTCGGCCACGGCCTGCAGCACGCGCGCGAGCTCCTGCGCGTCGGGGCTGGAGTAGATGCTCTCCAGGCGCGATTCGACGCTGCCCACGCCGCAGGCGTCCAGCGCGCGCTTGACGAGGCTGCCCTCCCGGCGCGTGCGCACGAGCACGGCGATGTCGCCGGCGCGCAGCGCCCGTTCGCCGAGCCGGACCGGGCCCGCACCTGGCCCCGACCCACCCGGCTGCAGCAGCCGCACGATCTCGCGCACGCAGGCCGACAGCGCGAGTTCTTGCGCCTCGGGCTTGGCCAGCAGCTCGGCGCCCGCGCCCGGCCCGGGCAGCAGCCGGATGTCCCAGGCGCAGCCTGGGCCCTCGGGATCGACGAGCGGGGCGCGTGTGCGCTGGCCGGGCTGCGCGGGGTGGAAGCTGAGCCCGTCGAGCAGGAACGCGCGCGGGTTGGCGCCAAAGAGCGCGTTGACGCCCTCCACAAGCGACGGCACCGAGCGCTGGTTGGCGCTCAGCGTGTAGACGCCCTGCACGCGGCTGCGCGCCTGCAGGTAGGTGTGCAGATCGGCGTTGCGAAAGCCGTAGATCGCCTGCTTGGGATCGCCGACGTAGAACACGCTCTGCCCCGTGCCCGCGTACAGCGCCTCGAAGATGCCCAGCTGCAGCGGGTCGGTGTCCTGGAACTCGTCGATGAGTGCGGCCGGGTAGCGGATGCGCAGCGCCTGCACGAGAGTGGCGCGGGTGGCGGCATCGGTGAGCCGCGCGTGCAGGCGCTGCAGCATGTCGTCGAAGGTCATGACGCGGCGCCGGCGACGCTCGGCGTGCACGGCGGCAGGCCCGTGCTCGAGCAGCTGCGCCAGCAGCGCGGTGCGGCGTGCGTCCATCGCCTGGCCGAGCCCGGTGTGCGCCTCGAGCAGGGCCTGGGCGATCGCAAAGAACGGGTGCGCGGGCGCAGGGCCGCGCTTGCCGACGGCCTGGGTCAGGCGTGCGCTCGTCATCAGCACTGCGCGGTCGGGCTGCCAGTGCAGCGCCTGGGTGGGGGCGTTGCGCACGAGCAGTTCATCCCACTCGAGGGCGGCCCGTGTGAGCGCGTCGTCGCGGTAGTGGCTGGTGTGCAGCGGCGGGCGCGAAGCCCTCAGGAGCTCCACGATCGCGGCGCGCTCCTGCTTCCAGCAGGCCTGAGCCTGGGCGTGCAGCGTCTCCAGCGTGCCCTGTAAAGCGGCGCCGGTTCCCGGATCGCCCTGCGGCGCCACGGGCCACAGCAGCCGGGCGGTGGGCCGGGCGAGGCGGCGCGCGAGCAGGCGTGCCCAGCGCTCGGGCGAATCGCGGTGCTGCAGCAGGTGCGCGACGAGGGCGGGGTCGGTGCCCGGCGCCGCCACGTGCGTGCGCCAGAAGTCGGCCGCGACCTCGCGCACGTCGAGCTCGCCATCCCAGGTCACTTCGAAGTCGGCGCTCTCCTGCGCGGTGAAGACCGACTCGGCCAGCGCGCGCTGGCAAAAGCCGTGGATCGTGGAGATCGCGGCCTGGTCGAAGCCCTGCAGGGCGAGCTCCAGGCGCCGCTCGAGGAGCTTGTCGTCCAGGCCCGAGTGGCCACGCAAGGCGGCGAGCAGCGCGGGAATGAAGGGGTCTGCGGCCGAGGAGGGGGGCAGGCCTGCCAGGTGGTCGCGCGCTTCCACGAGGCGGGCGCGGATGCGGTCGCGCAGCTCAGAGGTGGCCGCCTTCGTGAAGGTGACCACGAGGATCTGCTCGACCGTGAGCCCGCGCTCGAGCAGCAGCCGCAGGTACAGCGCGCACAGGTTCCAGGTCTTGCCGGTGCCTGCGGAGGCCTCGACGAGGTGTGCACCCTCGAGGGCGCACGTGAACACGGGCAGCGCGAGCGGGGCGGGCATGGTTGTCATGCGTCCCGGAGGTGGTCGCGCAGGGGGGCGAGCACGGCGTGCGCCGTGGCCTCGAATTCTACGTAGCCCGCTGCGAGCGGATCGGGCAGGCCGCGCCAGGCGAGCGCGTGTGCGGGGTCGTCCCGCTCGCCTGCCACCGCCCCGGCGCGGCCCGCCCAGGCCTGGCGCGCTGCGGACAGGCCCTTGCCGCACACGAGCGCCCACGAGGAGCGCGCGAAGAAGGGCAGCGGCTGCGCGAGCCCGTGGCGGTACAGCCGCAGGAGCTCGAGCAGCCGAGTAGCCGGCTGCTCGACCGTCTCGAAGGCCAAGGCCCCGTCGCGGCCGCACCAGACGGTGCGCGGCGCAGCACCGGCGGGCACGCCTGCGGCCAGCCAGGCCAGGTGCGTGATCCAGGCGCGCAGGTGGTCCTGGGCGCGCAGTTCGTCGTAGCGCCAGCCCAGCAGCCCGTCCGGACGCGGGTGGGCGAAGGCGGCGTGCAGCCGCCAGGGCTCGCCGTCGAGGTCGAAATCGAGCTGCGCGGTGTGCGGCGCGAGCACGGCAGGCGCCGCACGCGCGCGCACGCTGGACGCAAAGGCCTGCATCGCGGCCCACTCGCGCTCGAGCCAGGCCTCACCCACGGCGCCGCCCGGCAGCTCCACCCCTGCCCGTGCAAGCGCCAGCGCGGAGCCTGGATCGGGCGGCGGCTCCGCCATCAGCACGGGCAGCAGCCGATCGGCCAGCGCGCGGCGCGCGGCGGTGCTCTCGACGAAAGGTTCGTCGTCTTCCAGCTCTTCCTGCGCCCGGGGCAGCCGCAGGCCGAGGCGGCGCTCGAGCAGGTAGCGGCTGGGGTGCGAGAAGAACGCCACGAGCTGCTCCAGGCTCACGGTGTGCCACGGCGGATCCGGGGCCAGCAGGGGCTGGACAAAGAAGGCAGGGGCTGCCGTGTCGGGCAGCGGGGCCTCCTCATCCTCGGTGGTGTCCGCTGTGTCAGCCCCATCCACCGTTTCGGCCGTGCCGGCCGCTTCGGTGGTGTCGGCCGTGCCGGCCAGCGGCCCGGCCGGCGCAGCGGCAGCCTGCTGCGCACGGTGCTGCAAGGCGGCCGCGTACTCGGCGTGGAAGCTCTGCAGCCGGGGGTCGCCATCAGGCGCGAAGAGCCGGGGCGAAAAAGGCTGCAGCGGGTGCTCGATGACGAGCCGGTCATGCGCGGGCACCGCGTGGCGCAGCGTCTCGAGCAGCTCGCTCACGAGCGTGGAGGGCGGCTGCGCGGTGTTGTCGCGCACGCTGCGCCCGGTGTAGCTCAGGTGCAGCACGCCGCGGCAGGCCAGCAGCAGGTCGAGGAAGACGTTGCGCTCGTCGAGCCGGCGCTGGCGGTCGCCCAGGCGTGGCACCTGCGCGATCAGGTCGAACTCGGCCGGGCGGTCCACCCCCGGAAAGGCGCCGTCGTTGAGCCCGATGGCGGCCACGACGCGGTGCGGCAGGTGGCGCAGCGCGGCCATCGGGGCGAAGGTCACGCTGCCGCCGGACCGGCTGCCGCGGCGCGCTTCGTCCAGCAAGGCGGCCAGCGCCGGGCGCACGGTTTCCAGGCCGATGGGCTCAGACAGGCCGCTCAGGCGCCAGCGCTCGGCCAGCGCATCGATGGCGGCGCGCAGCGCCAGCACCTCGTCGGTGTCGGGCGGTGCGGGCTCGAGGAAATCCTGCACTGCGGCGGCCAGGATCCGGGCCCAGTGCTCGGGGCCGTGCAGCCCGGCGAGCTGCGCGCGCAGCGCGGCCAGCCGCTGCACGTAGGCATCGAGCGAGCCCAGCGCGAGCGCCTCGCTGCCTTCGGCATCCCCTGCGGGCTGCAGCCCCTGCACCACCTGCTGCGCGGGGCTGGGCAGGGCCAGGCCGAGGAAGAGCCGCTCGAGCGCATCGGACAAGGTGTGGGTGGGCACCTCGGGCAACCCCAGGGATTGCCGGTGCGCGGCATCGAGCCCCCAGCGTGCGCCGCTCTCGCGCAG
>CAILKA010000164.1 GCA_903834645.1 uncultured beta proteobacterium | reverse complement strand
GGCCGCACCATCTCCGTGAGAGAAGCGTTGGTTGGTATCAATCAGCTAATTGACGAGGACGCCGACAAGGGCAAGGAAGCGCCACCGGTCAACGCGGAGCCGATTTCCAGGCAGTTCCTGCGCACCTTCGGCCATGCCGCCGAGCTGAAGCGTGACCAGTTGCAGAAGTTCCTCAAGGGCTCGATCACCACGCCAGACGAGTTCGTGCAGCGCGGATGGTGCGCGGAGAAGAACAAGGTCTTCACCCGCACCGATGCGCTGGATTTCGCGCGCGAGTGGTCGGGCAAGCACCGCCGCCGCCTCACGTCCGATCTGGATCAGGCGCTGGTGCTGATCGGCGCGTGTTTCGACGGCAGCGGCATCAATGCCTCGGACACGCTGAAGAACGACAACTTCAAGCCGCACGTCGCGCTGAAGCCGTTGCTGGAATGGCTGTACCGCAATGGCCCGGATCAGACCACCCGAAACGCTGCCTCGCGTGCGGTGTCCATCTACAACGCATGGCACGCCAGCCAGGCACCCCAGCCCGCGCAGGGTTCCTTGTTCGATGACGATGGGGAGTACGAGTGATGCGCCAACTGCGCGACACGGTGTGGCAGCGGCGCGGCACCAGTTGGCTGTGGGACGAAGAAGCGCGCAACCAGATCTGCGCGGCCAGCGAGGTGTGGAGCCTGCGGCAGTTTCTGCGCGCCAGCAAAGCACCGGGTACCTGGCCCGACGATCTGCCGAGCAATGGCGGCAAGACGCTAGTGGTGGCCGGGCTAGATGGCAGCCTCGATCTGCTGAAGCCCACGGATGCCGAGGCGTGGCTTGGCGACGCGATCAAGCCCGCCATCCTGTCGTTTCAGGACGACTGGGGCAGCGATGGCGCGCTGGTGTTCTGGCTGCCCGGCGGCCACAACCGCGTCAGGGCGCACCCAGCCACCGATGAGGTGGGCTGGCTCTGTCACGCGCCCCACGGGCATCAGATCGACCTCGGCCGCATCCTGTGGGGCCAAGCCAATGAGTACCCGCAGGAAATCCTGTTGCGTGACGGCGGCAAGCCCGCTGGCTTGTTCCACCTGCGGATCACCTGAGGGATGGCTGAGTGACGGCAGAGATTCAGTTCCAACCCGGCGAGCGGATCACTCACCACGAGTACGGACAGGGTGTTGTTCTCGACCCGTCGCGTGACGGCTATCTGCGTGCGTTCTTCGGCGTTGGCGAGCGCCGGGTGCCTGTGGCGTCGCTGCGGCGTGAGCTCACGCGCACCGAGCGCATCCTGCGCGCCGTGGACGGCAGCGCGGAACGCGGGCGCAAGGCGTGGCTGGCCTACGAGGCGCACGCGCTGCCGATGATGGAAAGCGCCTCGGCGCTGACCTCGGCCAAGATCGACCTGCTGCCGCATCAGGTGGTGCTGACGCACCGCATAGCCACCGCGTCACCCCGGCGCTACTTGATCGCCGACGAGGTGGGCTTGGGCAAGACCATCGAAACCGCGCTGATCCTGCGTGAGCTGGCGAGCCGGGGCGAATTGAACCGCGCCTTGATGGTGGTGCCTGCGGGCCTCGTCAACAACTGGCACCGCGAATTGAATGAGGTGTTCAACCTTGAGTTCGAGGTGTTCGGTTCCGAGGGCGACATCACCGACCGCAAGACCAATGCCTTCGCCAAGCATGATCGGCTGATCGCTAGCATCGACACGTTGAAGCGCCCGGCGCGCATCAAGCGCCTACTGGACGCGCCGCGCTGGGATCTGGTGGTGTTCGACGAAGCGCATCACCTCACCGCATACCGCAACGGCGGCAAGGTCAGGAAGACCGAGAACTACAAGCTGGCAGAGGCGCTGAAAGATCATTCGCGCGACCTGATGCTGCTGTCGGCCACGCCGCACCAGGGCAACCACTTCCAGTTCTGGATGCTGGCGCAACTGCTGAACCCGACGCTGTTCGGCAGCCCGGATGAGATGCTCGAACATCGGCACCGCCTCAACACCATCATGTTCCGCCGCACGAAGGCCGATGCATGCCAGCCGGACGGCTCGCCGCTGTTTGCTCGGCGCTGGGTGCACACCGAGTCGTTCGTGATGGGTGAGGAAGAGCGGCGCTTCTACGAGCGGCTGCGCGAGTACCTGGAAGACGG
>CAILKA010000163.1 GCA_903834645.1 uncultured beta proteobacterium | reverse complement strand
GCTCGATGTCGCGGATGACGCTGTGAACGCGCTGCATGACCGCGGCGAAGTCCACGCGGCCGGCCGCGTCGGCCACGCCCAGTTCATGCGCCTTCTTCAGCTGCCGCGCCATCTTGGCTGACCTGATCAGCGCCTTGCTGGGCACGCAGCCGAAGTTCAGGCAGTCGCCGCCCATCTTGTGGCCTTCGATCAGGGTGACTTTGGCCTTGACGGCCGCGGCGATGTAGGCCGACACCAGCCCGCCGGCACCGGCGCCGATGACGACGAGGTTGCGATCAAAGGAGCGAGGCTTCGTCCACTTCGCATAGAGCTTGCGCCGCGCCAGCCAGCCCACGCCAGCCTTGGCCAGCAGCGGGAACACCCCCAGCAGGACGAAGCTGCCGAGCAGCCCGGGCGAGAGGATGTCTCCGGGCGACTGGATGGCCGCCAGCTGCGTGCCCGCGTTCACGTACACCGCCGTACCGGCCAGCATGCCGAGCTGGCTGACAAAGTAGAACCGGCCAGCTCCCATGGGCGTCAGGCCCATGAGCAGGTTGATCAGCCAGAACGGGAACACCGGCACCAGGCGCAACGTCAGCAGGTAGAACGTGCCGTCCTTCTTCACGCCGTCGTTGATGGGCGCCAGCGCCTTGCCAAAGCGCGCCTGGATGCCCTCGCGCAGCAGGTAGCGCGCCACCAGGAAGGCCAGCAGCGCGCCCAGGCTGGAGGCAAAGCTCACCAGCAGCAGGCCCCAGCCCAGCCCGAACATCGCGCCGGCCGCCAGCGTCAGGATCACCGCGCCGGGTATCGACAGTGCCGCTGCGGCCACGTAGAGGGCGAAATAGATCGCCGCCGTGGCCAGCGGTGCGCTCAGCACCTGCGCCCGCAGCGCATCGCGGCTGGCCTTGAGGTGGTCCAGGGTCAGCAGCGCGCCCAGGCCGAAGTGCTGCCACGCCCAAAGCGCCACCAGCACCCCGGCCGCCGCACCCGCCCACAGCAGGGCCTTCGAGGGGCGGGCCATCAACGCACGCCTTCGGTGATCTGAACGGCCGCGACTTCCGTGGCGACAGTTGCAGGGGTCTCCAGCGCCCCGCCGCAGCTGCTGCCCTGGCCGGCGGTGCAGCCGTAGCAATGGTCGGCGACGCGGATGTCCGTGCCGGCCGGGTCGTGGTGCAGCAGGTCGCGCAGGTGGGGCTGCGGCTGCCCGGCCACGCTGGCGCGCAGGCCCAGCATCTGGTTGAAGTCGCAGTCGTAGAGGAAGCCCTGCCAGTCCACGCTCAGCAGGCTGCGGCACATCACCGTCTCCAGGTTATCGGCGCGGTAGCTGCCACGCAGCAGCTGCATGTAGGCGCCGAACGTGCCCTTGCTCACCAGCGTGCTGCCAAAGCGCTGGACCGGCATGTTGGTCAGCGCGTACAGGTGATCGAAGCGGATGCCGAAGTGCCGCAGCAGCTCGCGCTTGTAGTCGGCTTCCAACGGGCCCTGCGGCGGCGGCAGCGAGGGGCCCTGCGGGTTGTAGACGAGGTTCAGCACCAGACCCTGGGCCGGGTCCCCGTAGCCCAGCGCATTGAGCTGGCGAAGGCCGGCAATGCTGCGCTCGAACACACCGTCGCCGCGCTGGCGATCGACGTTGGCCGGCGAGTAGCACGGCAGCGAGGCGGTGACCTCCACCCCTTGCTCGGCGAGGAAGGCCGCCAGGTCTTCCTGGCCGGGCTCGGACAGGATGGTGAGGTTGCAGCGGTCGATCACGCGCACGCCCAGCGCCCGGGCCTGCTGCACGTGGTGGCGGAAGTGCCCATTCAGCTCCGGCGCACCGCCCGTGAGGTCCAGCGTCGAGACCTTGCGTGCACGCAGCACCTGGATCACCAGCGCGATCGTGTCGCCGTCCATCATCTCGGTGCGCTGCGGGCTTGCCGCCACGTGGCAGTGCAGGCAGCTCTGGTTGCACTTGTAGCCCAGGTTGACCTGGAGCGTGTCGAGCGACCGGCGCCGAATCGGCGGGAAGTCGGTGGCGGCGAGCAAGGGCAGCGTGGCGTGCATCGTGGTGGGGCCGGTGGGGCGTGGTGTCGTGAGGGGGCGATACCCGGTATTCGCTGCCGTGCCCGAAGCGGTTACAGCAAGCACGCGCTTGAGGAGCGACACCGCTGCGACTGTCTTCGGGCTCACGGGGCGCAAGGTTGCGCCTTCTCCTTCTGTAGGATCAATGCCAAGCGTCTCGCTGCACCGCCGTTCGTACGGCCGCCGCGGGCGGTGTAACCATCGGACCCCCAGCAACGAAATGCCTTCTGACGCCAGCCCTGGCGACATCGAGTCCGCGCTCAAGCCGCTGTGGCTGCGCGCGCAGTCGGGTGACGAGGCGGCGTACCGGCAAAGCCTCGGGATGCTCGCAACCCGGCTTCGCGGGTATCTCAAGCGCCGCCTGTCCGGACTGCCGGACGAGGTGGAGGATCTGGTTCAGGAGACGCTGTTGGCCCTGCATCTGCAACGTGGCACCTACGATCCCTCGCTGCCCGTCAGCGCCTGGGCCGTCGCCATCGCGCGCCACAAGGTGGTGGATCTGTGGCGCCGGCGGGGTCGACGAGACAACCTGCACGACACGCTCGACGACGTCGATGAGCAACTGCTGGCCGCAGAGCCTGAAGACGCCGGCGCCAGGCGCGACCTGGCGGTGCTGCTGAAGAGCCTGCCCGAAGCGCAGCGGCAGGCCATCGTGCTGACCAAGCTGGAAGGCCTGTCGGTGGCCGAGGCGGCCTCGCGCGCTGGCGCATCGGAGTCGGCCATCAAGGTGCAGGTGCACCGCGGCCTCAAGCGGCTGGCTGCCCTCGTGCGGCGCGGCGAGTCAGATGGCGCGGTTGCCGACTCACGACAGACATGAGAACCGAAACGCTGATCGACATGCTGGCCCGCCATGCAGGGCCGGCCCCTCGTGCGCTGGCGGCAAGCCGTCTGTGGCCGGCCGCGGCTGCCGGGCTGCTGGCCAGTGGCTGCGCGGCCATCGCCTGGTTCGGCCTGATCCCGTGGTCGCTGCTCGGCACGCCCGTACCCTGGACCAAGATGGCCTACGCCGGTGCACTGGCCGGCGCCGCTGGCTGGTGGGCTGCGCGGCTGTCGCGGCCTGCTGCCTCTGCGGCCCGCCCCAGGATGGCTGTCATGGCCGTGGTGTTCGCGATGGCAACGACGGGCCTCCTGTCGTGGCTGTCCGAACCGGCTGACGGGCGCATGGCTGCCCTGCTGGGCCATTCGTGGTTCAGCTGTGCGCCCAGTGTGCTGTTGCTGTCCCTGCCGGCACTGGCCGCGGCCCTGTGGGCGGTGCGAGGCCTGGCGCCGACGCGTCCCGGCGTGGCCGGCTTCGCTGCCGGCTTGCTGGCCGGGTCGGTCGGCGCGTTCGGCTATTCGCTGTCATGCCCAGAGGCGTCGGCGGCATTCGTCGCTGTCTGGTACTCGCTGGGGATCGTGCTGACAGGCGCCGCCGGTGCGGTCCTCGGACCGCGCGTGCTGCGCTGGTGATGCGGCCGATGGCTCCGTCATCGGCCTGGCTGAACGTGCTGGTGGGCGTGATGGCATGCACGGGCGTCTGCGCTGCCTGGGCGACCGCTGGGACGACCGGCGGGATGACTGGCCTGAGCGAGGCCGCCCCGGCCACGCTCGGTGAAGCCCTGGGGCAGGCCCTGGCGTGGGAACGCGAGCATCCCTGGTTGTTCGGGATCGGCTTTTTCCTGCTGTTCACCGCCATGGCTGCGGTGCCCTTGCCCGGCTGCAGCGTGCTGGCGCTGGCCGCAGGGGCGTGGTGGGGCTGGCTGGGCGGTGCCGTGATGGTCACGCTGGCCTCGAGCGTCGGCGCCACGCTCGCCTTCCTTGCCGCACGCCACCTGGGCCGCGATACCGTGCAGCGGCGCTGGGGATCCCGCCTGGGGCCCGTGGAGTCGATGCTGGACCAGCACGGCAGCCTGCTGGTGTTCTGGCTGCGCCTGGCGCCGCTGATCCCCTACCCCGTGCTGAACCCGCTGCTGGGGCTCACGCGCCTGTCGACCGCGCGCTTCTTCGGGGCCAGCGCCGCCGGCATGTTCGGGGGCAGCGCACTGTACACGTGGCTGGGCGCCGAGCTCGGGCACGCGGCTGGCTGGCGCGACCTGCTCACCCCGCCGGTGCTCGCAGCCGTGGTCGCGCTGATGGCGCTGCCGCTGGCCCTGCGAGCGGCGCTGGCCCGGCTGGCACCGGCAGTGGCTTCTGCATGGACAACTGCCGCACGCGACGGCCCACGCAGCCCGGGAACTCCGCGCTGACCGCACACTCCACCTGCCGTCGCTCGCCGCGGCTCACACTGCCATGACCACCCTGACCCCCCGACTGTCCCGACTGTCCCGACTGGCCCGCCTGGCCCGCCTGTCCCGCCTGGCCGCGATCGGCGTGCTTGCCGTGGCGGGTCTGACCGGCTGCTCGTCGATGAGCGCCCAGAACCCGTCGGGCGCGCTGCGCCCGGTCAATGCCGTGCCCGACGGCGATGACGAGCGCGTGATGCTCAAGGGCGCCGATGTCGTCGCCTACTTCACGCTGGGCCGCCACACCCAGGGCTCGGCGCAGTGGCGCAGCGTCCACGAGGGCGTCGCGTTCCGCTTCGCCAATGCCGAGCACAAGGCGCTGTTCGACACCTACCCGCGGAAGTACGTGCCCCAGTTCGGCGGCTACTGCACGAACGGCATCGTCTACGCCATCCCGTGGGGCGGCGACGCCGACCGGTGGCGGATGATCGATGGCAAGCTCTACATCTTCGGCGGCCAGGCCTCGCTGGATGCGTTCGAGCTCGACATCCCGGGCAACCTCAAGCTCGCCAACGACTACTGGGCCGGCGAGATCGCAGGCGGCAACAGTTTCTGGCAGCGTGGCAAGCGGCTCGTCTTGCGGGTGCCGCACTACAAGAGCGGCGAGGAGCTGGCAAGGCTGGTCACCGAAGCCAGGTCCCGCAAGCCTTGAGCCTGCCCGACGACAACCACGAGCGCGCGCTGGAACTGCTCGACAAGCCGGACCGGGCCGGCTGAAAGGGTGCCGCCCCGTGATCGACACTCCGCCGGTGGTTGTCGCCGCGCCAGCAGCAGAGCCTGACTGGTCGCACCGCCGGGTAACATGGCCCCGCGATGGTTGCCACAGCCAAGCCCCGGCATCGAACGACGGCCCACTTCCAGCAGACCACGCTGCTTGCCGCCGAGGCCGCCGCCGCCGCGGTCCCGCCCAATCTCCTGGCACGGCTGAGCGAGCCCTCTCGGCAGGCTGTCCTGGCGCTCGGCCGCCGGCGCGACTACGCCGCCGGTGATGTGCTGTTCCGGCAGGGTGATCACCACGACGGTGTCTTTCTCATCGATGAAGGACTGGTGCGGTCGTGCTACCTGTCCGAAGACGGTCGCGAGCTGACCCTGGGCTTCTGGACGGCCGGCCACTATGTGGGTGCGCCACAGATGTTCGGCGGTGGCCGCCATGCTTGGACGTCGGTGGCCGAGACCGCGACCCGCTGCCTGTGGTTGCCCGGCCCCCCGTTGCGCACACTGGCGCAGGAATGGCCCGACCTGGCGCTGGCGCTCATCGACGCGCTGGTGCACAAGTCGCAGTGCTACTGTGCGCTGCTGCAGCTCTTGGCGACACAGTCCATGCGCGTGCGTCTGGCACGACTGCTGGCCATGCTCGCGGCGCGCGAGGTGGGCTCATGCACCACGCTCAGCCATCGTGACATGGCCAGCATGATCGGATCGACGCGTCAGTGGGTCTCGCAAACCCTGGCCCGCTTTGCCGAGGAAGGCTTGATCGACAAGGCGCCCGACGGCAGCATCCACGTGACGCAGCCGCTGCGGCTGGCCCAACTGCGCTGAAGGCTCGCGGCTTGCCGCCCAGCGGCAATTAGTTGCTGGCCCGCAGCCTGCTGCCCCAGGACACTTCTTCGAAGCGGGTGTGTTCCTGCGGCCATCAAGAGGCGGTCCCATGCCGGTTCCCGTTCGATCGATCCCGAGGCGTCTGTGGTGTGTCGCGGCCTTGGCGTTGGCACTGCCTGGCGCAGTCGCCTGGGCCCAGGACTTCCCCGCACGACCCATCACCCTGGTCGTCCCCTATCCACCCGGCAGCGCCACGGACATCCTGGCGCGCCTGCTGGCGCCCAAGCTGTCGGAATCCACCCGGCAAAACGTGCTGGTGGAAAACCGGGGCGGTGCCTCCACCAACCTGGGCACCGAGCACGTGGCGCGCGCGGCGCCGGACGGCTACACCGTCCTCATCCAGGCGCCCAACATCGCCACCAATGATTTCGCGTTCAAGAACCTGCGTTGGAAGCGCGATGACTTCGTCCCGGTCAGCCTGCTGGTGCGCTGGTCCAACGTGTTGCTGGCGGGCCCGTCAGCCCCTGTGCGCGACTTCAAGCAACTGGCTGCGGCCAGCAAGGCCAACCCGGCCGCCTACAACTATGGCTCGCCCGGGGTGGGCTCGCTGTCGCATCTGGCGGTCGAGATTCTCAAGCAACGCGGCCACATGACCATCCAGCATGTGTCCTTCACGGGCCCGGGCCCGATGATGACCAGCCTGCTCGGCGGTCACATCCAGTACGGAGCCACCAATCCCGCCAACTTCATGTCGCACGTCCGCGAAGGCAAGCACCGGCTGACACCGTTGGCGGTGCTGGGCTCGCAGCGTGAACCGGCACTGCCCGATGTCCCGACGCTGGCGGAACTGGGCATCACGGGCCTGGAGTCTTACGGGTGGCTGGGCGTGCTGGTGCCGGCACGCACACCCCCGCCGGTGGTGGCCCGGTTGAACGCCGAGTTCCTGAAGGCCCTGCGGGCACCCGACGTGCAGGAGCGGTTGAAGGCCAGTTTCCTCGAACCCTGGGGCAGCACGCCCGAGGAGTTCGGCCGCTTCATCGAATCGGAGAACAAGAAGTGGGGCGACGCCGCCCGGGCCGCCGGCATCCAGCCCGAGTAAGGCATGACCGCAGACCTGCGGCTCGCGACGTTGTCCCTTCGCGCCACCAGCTTGAGCGCGGCCTATCGAAGGGGCGATGTCGACCCCGTCGAGGTGGTGGAAGAGGTGCTGCGACGCATGGCCGCACGCGGTGCCGATTGCGTCTGGGTGCAGACCGCCGATCCGGCCCGACTGCGCGCGCAGGCGCGGGCCCTGCGTGAGCGCCGGGCCGACATCCACAGCCTGCCCCTGTACGGCCTGCCCTTCGGTGTGAAGGACAACGTGGACGTCGCCGACATGCCCACCACCTGCGGCTGCGCAGGCTTTGACCGGCACCCCGCCACTTCTGCCACCGCGGTGCAGCGTGCCCTGGACGCTGGCGCGCTGTTCGTGGGCAAGCAGACCCTGGACCAGTTCGCCACCGGCCTGAACGGCACGCGGACGATGGGCGGCCATTGCCTGAACGTGTTCGACCCCGAAGTCATCCCGGGCGGCTCCAGTTCTGGCTCGGGCGTCGCCGTCGCGGCAGGGCTGGTCAGCTTTTCCTTGGGCTCGGACACCGGCGGCTCGGGTCGCGTGCCGGCCGCCATGAACAACATCGTGGGCTTGCGGCCCACGGTGGGTCTCGTCAGCAGCCGGGGCCTGGTCTGCAACAACCGTCACTTCGACTGCATACCGGTGTTCGCTCACGGGGTTGAGGACGCCTACCAGGTGCTGCAGACGCTGGCCGCCGTGGATCCCCTCGACCCCGTCAGTCGCCAGGACGCCGACCAGATCGCGCTCGACGCGCCGCCCGTGAGGCACTTTCGCTTCGCCATTCCGGATCGGCTGGAATGGTTCGGCGACACCCAGTCGCCAGCGTGCTTTGCACAGGCCGTGCAACGGCTGGAGGCCTTGGGCGGCCAGTCGTGCGAGATCGATTTCTCTGCGTTCCTTGAAGCCGGGGCGCTCATCTTCGACAGCGCTTTCGTCGCCGAGCGCGCCGCCAGCTACGGCGAGGTGCTCGACAGGCTCCCTCAGGCCCTCGTGCCCGGCGTGGCCGGGATCCTGCGGCGTGCGCGCGACTACACCGCCGTCCAAGCGTTCCATGCGCAGTACCGGCTGCTGGAGCTGCGGCAACAGTTCGCGCGCCAACTGGCGGGCATCGATGTCGTCTTGACGCCCACGGTGGCCCGCCCCTTCCGCGTCGATGAGATGCTGGCGTCGCCGATCGAGCGCAACGCCGAGGTCGGCTACTACACCTACGGCGTCGGGCCACTGGACCTGTGCGCCTTGGCACTGCCCGCAGCCCTGCGGCCAGATGGTCTGCCCTTTGGCGTGTCCCTGGTCGGTCGTGCCGGATCCGACGGCTGGCTGCGTTCGCTGGGCCGCCAATTCGAGGCCGCCACCGCGCTCGCGCCAGGCGCACCCGGCACCCACGGCTGACCCCGCACCATGACGACCGATCAAACCATGACCCCCAGTCCGCGAAAGATCCTGGTCGTCAAGGAGACCGTGCTGGCGGAAGCCGGCTCTCCGGCGCCTCGGCCCGTGACGCGGGCCGCAGTCCTTCTGGTCATCGCCAACCCCGTGGCAGGCCGGTTCGTACGCGACCTGTCGATGCTGGTGGATCTCGGCCCGCTGTTGGCTGAGCGCTGGCTGCCCCAGGCGGTGTCCCAGCTCGAAGGCCCGGCCGTGGCCTACGGCAAGGCCGCCATCGTCGGCGTGCACGGCGACATCGAACACGCTGCTGCCGTGCTGCACCCCAAGCTGGGCAAGGCCATGCGCCTGGCCGTAGGTGGTGGCGAAGCCATCATCCCGTCGACGGCCAAAGTGGGCAGCGCAGGTGTGCGCATCGACGTGCCCCTGGGCCACAAGGACAATGTCTGGAGCTTCAACGAACTCGACACCTTCACGCTGGGTGTGGAAGACGCGCCACGGCCCGACGAGATCCTGGTGGTGATGGCCGTCAGCGACGGCGGGCGTCCCGATCCCCGCGTCGGGGCCGGGCGCTTGGCGGTCTGAGCCTGCACCCATCGTCCCCACGCGGCAGCAATCCCGAAGAGATGAGCGCACAAACCTTCATCGAGCACGGCACGGTCATCGCGTGGCGCGGTGGCCGGCACGAGGTGCTGCAGGACGCCCTGGTCGTCTTTGCAGGTCAGACGATTCTGTACGTGGGGCCCGAAGACGGTCGGCCACGCGAACCGGGGTGCGTCCGCATCGACGCTCGCGGGCGCCTCGTGATGCCCGGGCTCGTCAACACGCACCTGCACGCCACCGACACGCTCTATACCAAGGGCTATCTCGAAGAGGCCAGCAACCTCAGCAGCCAGGCCCGCGAGACCAACTACGGCACGCTGTACAAGATGTTGCCCGCCGTGCGCCATGCGATCGACCCGCAAGCCCAGGTGCTGGCTGCGGAGTGCGCCTTCGCCGAACTGGCGCGTACCGGCTCGACCACCATCGTGGAGCTGGGCTACGACTACGAGGTAGGCGGCGACGGTGACATCGCCATCACGGCCAGCGTCGCCGAGCGCGCCATGCAGGTCGGACTGCGCTGCTACTCGGCACCGCGCTATCGGGCCATGCACTACGGCCATGCGCCGGGCGGACAGGTCTGGTACGAGCCCTACCGCGAGAACGGGCGCACGCGGTTTCGCGACTGCGTCGACTTCTGCACGGGCTGGAACGGTCGCTTCGACGACCGCCTGCGCACCATGCTCGCACCCGGCCAGATCGACACCTGCGACCCGGAACTGCTGCGCCAGACCCGCCGAGTGGCTGACGCGCACCGGCTGCCCATTCAAGTGCACGCAGGGCAGTCGCCCAACGAATTCGCGCGTCTGCGCAGCGAATACGGCATGACGACCATCGAGTACATGCAGGACACCGGATTGCTGGGCCCGGACTGCATGATCGGCCACGGGCAGATCATGACGGCCGATGGCGACCTCGGTTCCCTGGGCGCTCATGAGGTGGCCGCCCTGCGCGATTCGCAGACCACGGTCGTGCACCTGCCGTGGGTGAAGGCACGCCGTGGCGGCGTCATCAACTCCATCCACAAGTACCGCGAGATGGGTGTGCGCCAATCTCTGGGGACGGACACCTTCCCGCTGGACATGTTCAACGACATGCGCATGGCCGCCACGGTCTGCCGCATCGTCGAGCATGCCGTGGACGTGGCGCCCTCGCATGAGGTCTTCACGATGGCCACCGTGGGCGGCGCCGATGGGCTGGGGCGCCCCGATCTGGGCCGCCTTGCGGCAGGCTGCAAGGCCGACATCGTGCTGGTGCGCACGGACACTTTCAAGGCCTCGCCTGTCTATGACCCCTTCAAGTTCCTCGTGCTTTCAGCCTGCGGCGATGACGTCGATCGGGTCATCGTGGACGGACGCACCGTGGTGCAAGGCGGTGTGGTCTTGAACGTGGACATGCCCGCTGCGGTGGCCAGGCTCAATGAGGCGGCGTTGCGGGTTCGCAGCCGGATCGTGCTGTGAGTGCCCAACCTGTGCGCACGCTGTTGCGCGGCGGCGGCGTCATTGCTTTCGACGGCACGCAGCATGTGCATCTGCGCCGCGGCGATGTCGTGTTCTGCGGTGACCGGATCGAATACGCCGGGCCCGCGTGGGCAGACCGGGCGGACGCGCCTGTGCACCAGATCATCGACACCAGCGGCAAGTTGGTGATGCCGGGTTTCGTGAACATGCACCTGCACGTCACCGACACGGCCTTCACACGCGGCTGGCTGGACGACTATGGAGCGTCTGCGGCCACTGGCGCTGCAAGCAACGTGACGGCCTTGTACACGCTGCTGCCTGCCATTCGCGCCGCCGCCATGGCCGAAGACCAGCTGGCCGCGGCCGAGTGCGCATTCTCGGAACTGCTGCTGTCGGGGTCGACCACCGTGGTGGAACTCGGCTTCGACGCCGAGATGGGGGACCGCGGCGACATGGCCACACCCCGCGCCGTGGGCAACGCTGCCGGGCGTCTGGGCCTGCGCTGCTATCTGGCACCACGCTACCGCAGCCGCTACTGGAAGATGGGTGCCAACGGCGCGCCGGCCTACTTCCCCTACGAGGGCGACGGCCTGCCCCGCATGCGCGCCTGCGTGGAGCTGCTCGCGGACATCGACGGCACCCACGAGGGCCGCCTGCGCGCCATGCTGGCCCCCGGCCAGGTCGACACGTGCGAGCCCGCGTTGCTGCGAGCCACCCGACAAGTCGCTGACGAAACCGGCTATCCGGTCCAGTTGCACGCCGGTCAGTCTCCGTCCGAGTTCAGGCGCATCCGGCAGCAGCACGGCTGCACGACGCTGGAGTATGTGGACCGCACCGGCCTGCTGGGCCGGGACCTGGTGCTGGGCCACAGCATGTTCTTCAGCGAATCAGGCGATGTCGATGACTGCCATGCCGCCGAACTCGAACGGCTGCGCGACAGCGGCGCTCACCTGTGCCATTTGCCGTGGGTGAAGGCGCGCCAAGGCACGACGATGCGCTCCTTTGCCAAGTACCGGCGCCTGGGCATTCCGGTCTGCCTCGGCACGGACACCTACCCCTTCGACATGTTCAATGAGATGCGCATGGCTGCGGCCTTGTGCCGCGTGGCTGAGGGGTCCCCGCAGGCGGTCAGTGCGGCGGAGATATTCCATGCGGCCACCGTGAGCGGAGCGCAGGCCCTGCAGCGCCCCGACCTCGGCCGCCTGGCTGCCGGCTGCCAGGCCGACATCGTCCTGGTGGACGTGAGCAAGCCCCATGCCGTGCCCCTGCGCGACGGCATACAACACCTGGTGTTGAGCGCCTGTGCCGCCGATGTCGACACGGTGTTTGTCGCTGGCCGCCTTGTCGTCCAGCGGCGTGAGCTGGCGCACGGCAATCTGGTCGATGCCGTTGCCCGCTTGGCCGAGGCCGGAGAGCGGGTCCATGCCAGGGTGCGGGTGGAGTGAATCCACTCTGTAGGCGTGTGCTGTCGCGTAGCCTGTGAGCACAGCCGAACTGCTGGCCAGCTTGGCCATTCTGGCGGCGGCTGCCTTTGCACAGGGTGTGTTCGGCCTGGGCTTCGCGATGATCGCCACGCCTTTGCTGGCCCTGTTCCTCGACTACCGCGCCGCGGTCTTTCTTGCAGCGGTGCCGCTGTGGGTCCTGGCCGGCACCTGGCTGGTTGCAAATCGGCGTGACCTTCGCAACGCGGGAGTTCCGTGGCCTTTGCTACCCGGCATCGCCGTGGGCGCTGTGACGGGCGTGTGGCTGCAGGTGGCGCTGCCGGAGCGCGTGTCGCTGCTCTTGCTGGCTGCGCTGCTTGCCTTCAGCGTCGCTTTGCCCTGGGCCCTTCAGCATTTCCGCACCGATGTATCGCAGGCTTCGCGTCGGGCGGCACCTGTCTTCGGTGCGCTCGCCGGCGTGACGGAGTCGGCCTTGAACGTGGGTGCGCCTTTCATGGTGTTGTTCGGTGGACTGGGTCGCTTGACGCGGCACCAGCAGCTCATCGCGCTCAATCTCTGCTTCTTCGTCGGCAAGACCATCCAGGTGAGCCTGATGTCGTCTGCCGCCTGGCCTGTGGCGACCCTGCCGCTGGTGCTGGGGGTGTCCATCAGCTTGCTGCTCTATCGCGTGGGCGATCGCCTGGCAGGCCGCTATCCGGCGGCTGCCTTTCGGCGTCTTCTGGCCGCGTTCCTCGGCTTCATGGCCGTTTCCTTGGTTGTGCGCGCAGCGCTTCACCCTTGAAGGGCAGGAAGCACGAACGCCTGAAGGCGCTCATCGAGCGAGAGCGCGAGTCGATCCTGGAACCGCTCCAGGATCTGCAGGCCGACGTGGTGGCCAGCCCCGAGGAGCGCTGATGTTCCTCGAGCGCCGCGGCCTGCACGGCAGAGCAATCGGCAACGTCGATGAGCGGGCACGGCCGATCCACGCGAACCAGACCTTCGTGATTGAGCACGCTGCACCGGCGAGTCAGGTGGCCCAGCCGGCGCTTGAAGGTTGTCCGGCCCGCCGCCATCCAGGCTGGGTGAGCAGCCCCGTTTTGTACGTCATTTGTGCTAACGTGTTGGCAAATGATCTAACAATCAGGGGTAATGCCATGACTGCCGCTGCATCGTCGCCTTCTGCCCGCTCCGCCCGACTTGGGCTGCGCGCCACCCCTGAACAGGAGGCGGTGCTGCGCCGTGCCGCCGAGGTGGCCCACAAGTCACTGACCGACTTCATTCTTGACAGCGCGTGCCTGGCTGCCGAGCAGACCCTGCTCGACCAAAGACTCTTCATGGTCTCAGGCAGCCAGTACCAGGCCCTGATGGATCTGCTGGAGCGTCCCGAACAGGCCAATGAGGGTTTGCGTGATCTTTTTGCGCGCAAGGCGCCCTGGGACACGAAGTGACATTGCGCGCGCCGGAGCCCCTGAACGCCCAACATCGACTGGAAGGTTTTGACTGCGGCAAGCCCGCACTGAACGAGTGGCTCTTGCGCCACGCCCGTCAGGCGCAGGGCAGTGGCTCGGCCAAGACCTTCGTCGTTTCCGAGGATGGTGTTCGGGTGGCAGGCTACTTCAGCCTGACCGTGGGGCAAGTCGATACGCTTGACGCACCGGAGCGCATCCGCAAGGGGATGGGCCAGTACCCTTTGCCAGTGGTGATCCTGCCCAGGCTCGCCGTGTCGGTCGCAGATCAGGGGCGAGGTGTCGGCTTGGGCCTGCTGCAGGATGCGATTCGCCGAACGATGCTGATTGCCGAGCAGGCCGGTATCCGAGCCATGCTGACCCACCCCATCGATGAAGAGGCGGCGAAGTTCTACGCCCGATTCGGGTTCATCGCGTCGCCGCTGCGTGAGCAGCAGTTGCTGCTGCTCCTGAAGGACGCCCGTCGCTGGGTACGCTGAACCCGGTCCGCCAACCCCGACGATCCTCGATCACCGAACCCCAGCGTCCCGCGCCAGGATTTCGTTCAGGCACGCGGCGAGTCTCGCGATGTTCTCGCCGCCGATGATGCCGGGCGCCATGCGATTCATCATGTAAGCCAGGGTCGTCCGTCGGTCGGCATCGTTGATGACCATCGAACCGCCCCAGCCTCCCCAGAAGCAAACCCGACCTTGGGGCACGTACGGAACGGTTGCCGGTTCGGGCAGGCCCCAGCCCAGGCCCATGTGCACCGGTACGCCGAACACCAGATCGACACCCCGGTTTCGGGTTTCGAAGATGCGCTCTACGGTTTGCGAACTGAGAAGACGCACGCCAAATGCCTCACCGCCGTTGCTGACGATGCTCTGCACGCGTGCGACCGAACGCGCGTTGCCGTGGCCATTTGCAGCACCTATGTCGGCCGCACGCCAAGCAGCCGTGTTGGCAGCTCCCGCGTCTGGCAGCGGGCCCGTGAAGGTTCGGAAGACCGGGCTGCTGGGGTCCAGGGTCGAAAAGTCGAAAGGCAGCGGCGGCGGCGGCACCACGGGGCTGCACCGATGAAGTTCGCTCTCGGGCAGTCCGATGTGGAAGTCCGCGCCGAGCGGGCGCGCGATCTCATCTTCGAAGAACGCCTTCAGGCCCCGCCCGGTGATCCGGCGCACCACTTCGCCGACCAGATGTCCGCTGCTCATTGCGTGGTAGCCACTGGCCGTTCCCGGCGCCCACCAGGGCGCCTGCGCCGCCAGGCGCGCCGTGCTGCGCTCCCAGTCGTACAAGTCATCGAGCACCACCGGTGCATCCCACCCGGAGACTCCCGAGGTGTACGACAGTACCTGCGCCAGCGTGATGGCCTGCTTGCCGGCCGCGGCGAACTCGGGCCAGTAGCGCGCGATCGGCGCATCCACGTCCAGCTCGCCGCGGTCAACCAGCAGCATGGCCGCCAGCGCAGTCATCGTCTTGGTGGTGGACCACACGTTGACGACCGTGTCCTCCCCCCACGGTCGGGTGCGGGCTTCGTCGGCCCAGCCGCCCCAGAGGTCGACTTCGAAGCGGCCGTCGACGGTCAGTGCCAGCGAGGCGCCGAGGTCGGCATCCGACCTCAGCAGCGACTCGAACAACTGCCGCAAGGGCTCGAAACGTTCGCTGCACCGGCCCTGAACCGCTGCCATGGCTGGGCTTGTGTTCATGATCCCGCCGCAGGTCGGTTCAGAAGTCGATCGAGGCACCGACCGCCACGCGACGCGGCGGTGTGTAGTTGACCTGCCGTGACGCCCCAAGCACCGGGCTGGCGATGTTCATGCTGGTGATGGCCGTGGTGTTGCCGGCGTTGAGCAACTGCGCGTAGGCCTTCCAGGCACCTTGGCGGGGCCGCAGCACCACGCTCAGGTTCAGGGTGCCGTAGGCTGCCTGTCTCGCATCGGGCGTGTTGAACTCGGTGAAGTAGTACGTGCCGCGCCAGGCATAGTCGGCACGGAACAAGGCACGCATGTCACCCACGGCCTGCGCCCACTCGGCACCCACGCTGGCCTGCTGCCTGGAGACCTGGGCCAGCTGACGGCCGCTGACATCCACCGCCACCCCGGGCGCGTTGCGCAGGTCCACGTTCACGAAGTTCGTGTACTCCGGGTCCATCAGGCCGAGCGCGGCCGAAAGCGTCAGCGCCGACGTAGGCCGCATCGACAGCTCCAGCTCCATGCCGTTGATCTTGGCCGCCGAGGCGTTGGCCAGGATCGCCGAAGCCAGGCCCACCTGCGAGACCTGCATGTCGCGGTACTTGCTGGAGAAGACCGCAGCCGCAAGGGCGCCGCGACGCTCCAGGAAGCTGGTCTTGAAACCGAGTTCGGCACTGTTGACCGTTTCCGGCTTCACCGCCGTGCCCTGCAGGGCCCCCAGGTTGATGGCGCCGGACTTGAAGCCCCGCGACAACCTCCCGTAGGCCATCGTGTCGCGAGCCAGGGTGACCTCGAATCCCAGGCTGCCCGGCGTGCTGCTCCAACGGGCCGAAGGCGTGCCGGTGCCGTTCAGGCCGAAGGCCGCCACCGTCTGGTACTCCCGGGCCTCCTTGGTGTCGCGGCTGCTGCGCAGCCCCGCGAGCAAGGCGAACTGCTTGCTCAGCGCGTAACGAACGTCGGCGTAGACCGCGCTCGAGCGCGTATCGACCTTGCCGCCCAGCAGGAACCGAACGCCACCTGGAAACGGCACGTTGACGGGCTGGCCCGGCACCAGGAAACCCAGCGGAATCTGCGCATCGACCTGGATGTCCTGGCGCTGGTCGAACTGCAGCCAGGTGGCGCCGACCAGCCATTGCAGCGCACCCTCACCGCTGGCCACGTGCACGTTGACGCTCCGGTCGCGACTGCCCGTCTTGAAGCGCGTGGTGGCCATCAGGGCCTCGGTCGCGTCGCCGTCCCAGAACATGTCGGCGTCGCTCTTGCGGTGGCTGGCCACCACGCTCAGCGTCGCGTCTCCCAGCGGTCGCTCGTAGACGACCTGGAACGCATTCACATCGACCCCGTTCGAAGCCCCCTGGCTCTTGGTCGCACGGGGGTCGGCCACCGGCCTGGCGTTGTACAGCAGGATCGGGATCGTGACCGGATCGACGAGCTGCTTGTTGCCCGGTCCGGCTTCGTCCTGGCGGTAGCTGCTGGCGATCAGGCGCAGCGTGCCGGCCCCGCCCAGGTCGGTCAGTGTCTGCAGCCGCAGTGCGCGTGAATCGAGGTCGTCCAGCCGGGCGGGGCCGACGGTGTCGATACCGCCCGGCAACACCGGCCCGGAGCGCACGCCCGCGAGCTGGTTGACCATGTAGCCGTCGAGCCTCTTGAGCTGGTAGGACAGCCGCGCACGGGTGTTCGCAAAGCCCAGCCCGCCCGAGACGAAGCCTTCGATGTCGCTGCGGCCGTACTGCCCGAGCAGGGCCCCGAACTGCGCCTTGAATGGCTGCGTGGGCAGGGCCGAGATCAGGTTCATCGCGCCGCCGGTGGCATTGCGCCCGTACAGGGCGCCCTGCGGGCCGCGCAGCACCTCGACACGCTGCACGTCGAAGAGGCTGGCGTTGGAGCTCGTCTGGTCCGAGATGTAGGCGCCGTCCGTGTACAGCGCCACCCCAGGATCGCCACCGGCGGTGAAGAAGACGTTGCCGATGCCGCGGATGAAAAGCTGGCTGGCGCCATAGCCCGTGGTGAACGACATGTTCGGCACCAGCGTGACCACATCGGCCAGCCCGGTAACACCGGATTCGGCCAACCGGGCGCCACTGAGCGCCGAAATGGCCGAGGGCGTCTTGTCCAGCAGCGTCAGCCGCTTCTCGGCGGTGATCTCCACGCGTTCCAGCGCACCAGCGGTGCCGCTGGCCTGAGCCCGCGCAGGCATCGAGGACTGTCCACCCAGGACGCAAAGAACGGCGATGGCGACGGCGTGTCGGCGCTGCGAGTGCCATGCTGGCATGTGGTGTCTCCTGGCCTGTTGCGTGAGCATCGGCGCCAAGCGAGCCCGGCCGGGCCCCTTGATGCCTGGTGGAGACAGTGTCCGGCCGGTGCCAGCGGGCGCGCCATCGAGGATCGGAACCCTGCAGGCGCAAACCGGAACACCCCGGGAAACCCCGGGCGTGGCCGCGACTTCAGCCGCGACTCTTGCGCAGGGTTTCCGAAGGCAGTTCGCCGAACCGGTTGCGGTAGCGCGCCGCGAATTGCCCGGCGTGGGTGAAGCCCCAGCGGTTCGCGACCTCGGTGACGTTGCCCTGCCGGCCATGGGCCTGCAGTTGCTGGCGAACACGGTCCAGCCGCAGGTTGAGCATGTACTGCAGCGGCGACGTGTTCAGGTGACGGGCGAACCCCTTGGCCAGGGCTCGCACGCTGACGCCGCAATGGCGCGCCAGGTCCCCCACCGTGGGCAGCTCTTCCAGATGCCCATGCAGATAGTCGCGCGCCCGGCGCGTCGTCTCGGGCAGGTTGGCCGGCTGGGAGATGTATCCGGAGACGGCGCCGGGCCAGGCCAGCAGCAATTCGAACATCACGGCCTCCTGCAGGCTGCGCTCGAAGCGGGCCGAGGCCCCTGGCGGGTAGCGCGGAGTGAGGGCCAGCAGCGAGGTGATGCGGTGCAGCGCCTCGGACCCGGGGCTGCCCGCCGGCAGGTGGTCGTCGAAGCCCAGACGCTCCCCGGGCTCGACACCCACGAGGGCGTGGCACGCCTTGATCATGTCCTCATGCGCGATGCGCATATTGATCAGTTGCATGTCGGCGGACATATGGACTTCATGCGTTTCGCCCGGTGCCAACACGCTGGCGTCGCCGGCTCCGAACGTGCGCCCATGCCGGCCGCGCGTTGCCGTGCCGCGCCGCAGCCGGGAAAAGACCCAGTGGGCCCGCTGCGGGGCCAGGTGAGCAATCACGGGGCTGCCGTAGCTGATGGCCCCCACGTGAAAGCTGCCGAACTCGAAGCCGCCGAGCTGCATGTCGAATCCATCGACACGGCCGACGCGCAGCGCATGCGGCGAGTACAACCTGCCCACGAAATCGGCGGCCCGTTCGGGCACTTGCGTCCGAAAGAGGCTGGCCCACCGCGTCGTCGCCTGACCCGGGAACTCCGATGAACTCGCGGTCGACAAGGGTTCCACCATGCCGACATTCTCGCCACCCGTCAGGCTTGACCCACCGAGACAAACCCCATCCGCGTCAAGGTGCGCGGCCGTACCATCGCCAGACTCATCCACACCGTGCCTGGACGCGGTGGGCTTTGCGGTGCCGCTGATCGCCACGCGGTCCTGCTTCGGCCTCAGCGCCTCCCCAACGCCGCCAGCTCCTCGATCACGATGACGCCGCCGAGCGCGACGAAGCCGACGGCGAACACGAAGTCGATCACGGCCTGGAAACGCCGCATGCGCTCGCGCAACCCGGGCAGGCCCACCACCAGCACGAGCAGCCCGTACCACAGCGTGTTGCCCGCCAGGAAGCAGGCCGCGACCGTGACGGGCGATCGGGACAGCAACTCGCCCGCGGCGAACTGCGGAAACAGGCTCAGGAAGAACAGGCTGACCTTCGGATTCAGGAGGTTGTTGAGCAACCCCTGCCGGACCGCGGCGGCAGCAGCCAGGCCCACCTCCGGCCCAGCGGCCGCGGACGATGGAGTGCCCTTGGCCCGCGCCACCAGCTTGCTCGCGCCGAGGTAGACGAGGTAGACAGCGCCCAGCAGGCGCACACCGAGGTACAGCCCCGGCGAGTTGTGCAGCGCCACCGAGAGCCCCGCGATGGCGGCCGCCACGTGCGCGCACAAGCCGATGCGGTTGCCCAGCAGCGTCAGGAACCCGATGCGGCGCCCCTCGACGAGGGTGTTGCGCACGATCAGCAAGGAGTCCGGGCCGGGGGAAGCCGCCAGCGCCAGACCGAGCGCGAACAGCGTGAGCGCCGTCGAATCCGTCATCGCCAGGACGTCAAAGGCGGCGTGGCATCAGCGCACCACGCCGCCAGCCTCGCAGGCCAGCCCTCCCGGCCCTTCAGCGCCCTGAGCCCACCCACTCGAGGGCCTCCTCCAGCCGATCGTCACCCCAGAACACTTCGCCGTCGGCCGTGACGAAACTCGGCGAGCCGAACACACCCCGCGCCCGCGCAGCGACGGTGTGGGCCGCATAGCGTGCCGCCACCTCCGGCGACTCGGCCCGCTGCAGCACGTCGGCGGGCTGGCCCACGCGGGCCAGGATGCCCGCCAGCACCTGCGGGCTCCCGGGGTCGACCTTGTCGAGAAACCAGGTGCGGAACACTTCCCGCACATACGGCTCGCACCAGCCTTCGGCTTCGGCCAGCGTGGCCACGTGGGAGGCGCGTGACTCCGGATCGGTCGGGTAAGGCGCGGGCCCTGCAAAGGGAATGCCGCCACGCGCGGCGCGCCGCTCGATGTCGCGCCACATGTAGCGCAGCTTGTCGGGCTTGCCGAGAAAGGGGCTGTTGTCCTGCTCACGCAGGATCGTGCGCAGGCTGTAGGGGCGCCAGTTCAGCCTCACCCCGGCTGCCGCGGCCAGGGCGGACGCCCGGTGGACGGACAGGTAGGTGTAGGTGCTGCCGATGAAGAAGTAGAAGTCGAGGGTGCCGACAGGGTTCGCGGCTTCGGTGGCAGTGACTCCCATGGGCGGCTCCTTGGACGAAGGCCTATGCTAGCCATGCGGCGAGAAGTAGCACTAAAGTGCTACAGTCGATGCGATCCTCACGGAGTACCCCATGTCCACCACCACCATCCGCATCGAGGAACAGCTCAAGGAGCGGCTGGCTGCCGCGGCTCAGCTGTCGGGCAAGACGCCGCACGCGTTCATCCTGGATGCGATCGCGCAGACGGTCGAGCAGGTGGAGATCGATGCGCAGTTCGATCGTCTGGCCGAGGAGCGTTGGGCCAGGGTGCTCGCCACGGGAAATACCGTGCCATGGGAGGCCGCCAAGGCGTATCTCCAGACGCGCGCCCGGGGCGAAAAGGCTCGCAGACCAGCGGCGCGCCCGTCGAAACGCTGACGGGCCCCATGCCTCGAATCGAACTGGCCCCGGAGGTCCTGGACGACTTCGACCGCTTCTTCGAACATCAGGCACGACACGGCATCGAAGACACACCGCAACGGATCGCCGAGATCATCGAAGCCATCCAGGTTCTCGCCCACAGCCCGCTCATCGGGGGCAAGGCCAAGGTTGGCAAGAGGGAGCTGGTGGTCGGGCAGACCTCGCGCGGCCATGTGGTGCTGTACCGGTACGTGCCCGACATCGACACGGCCTTCGTCCTGGCCATTCGCAGCCAGCGAGAGGATGGATACAAGCGTTCGCGCTGACAGCCGCGCTGGGGCCAGCTCATGCAGAACATGAGGGGTCGGCGATCTGGCCGGCCAGCCACTCGTCGAGCTTGTCGAAGCTCCCGCCCCACCCACCCGTCATGCTGGCCATGTGCCGAGAGAACATGGCCAGCGCGGCCTCCGTGTACTCGATGGGGGTCCACTTCAGCGTCAGGAACGTGCCCCCGTCCCGCGGCTCCAGGCTCACCTCGGTCAGCAGTGTCCGGGGCCAGTCGTCGAAGAACGGCGGCGCGCACTTGACCCCTTCGCGGGTGCAGAAGCTCTGCTCCCACACGACACGGCCAGGGCGTGTGAGATCCCGCCACAGGCACAGGCTGTACATCTCCGGCCCGCCGGGCGATGCCGTGCGGGTGATGGTCGCCTGGCCTGCGGCCTGTGAGCCGCTGACGATCTCCACCGAGGAGCCCTTCGGCCCCGACCACTGCGCCATCTTCGCGGGGTCCGCCCAGGCGTCATGGACACGTTCGGGCGAAGCCGCGAACTGACGGGAAATCACGAAGACTGGGACGTCGGGTGCGGTCATGCGGAGTCCTTGCAGAGGGTGCCATCTTCGCTTCCGATCGGGCTCGGTTGGCTGACAACGGCGGCAACTCAGGCGGCAGCGTGCGCCTGGAGACGCGAGCCACACCGCCACCCCGCCGCCATGTCGTTGCGGGGGCTTTGCCGATCCGCG
>CAILKA010000162.1 GCA_903834645.1 uncultured beta proteobacterium | reverse complement strand
GGCGTGCTCGAGCAGCTGCGCGCGCTCGACCGCGAGATCGCCGCGCTCAAGGGGCGCCTGGCCTCCTCGCAGGGCGACGCGCTGCTGGCGCAGGCCGTGGACGTCAACGGCCTGAAGGTGCTCGCAGCCACCCTCGAAGGCGCGGACGCGAAGACCCTGCGCGAGACCCTGGACAAGCTCAAGGACAAGCTCAAGAGCGCGGCGATCGTGCTGGCGGCCGTGGAGGGCGGCAAGGTGCAGCTGGCCGCTGGTGTCACGGCTGATGCGACGGCGCGCGTCAAGGCCGGCGAACTCGTCAACTTCGTGGCCCAGCAGGTGGGTGGCAAGGGCGGCGGCAAGCCGGACCTGGCGATGGCCGGTGGCACGGATGCGTCTGCGTTGCCGAAGGCGCTGGCCTCGGTGGCGGGGTGGGTGGGGGAGAGGGCTTGAGGGGCTGAAGACCTGGGACTGGCGTCGAAAGTCATCGATTTCTGAAATCTGTTCGTTGGTCTCCGAACTCCTATTTCTCGCGCGTAGACAGCCCACTCCCTGTCACGACCTGAAAAGTCGGCCTGCCAACTGACGCCCAGGCATCTGGCCCTGGCGCGAGGTGGGGAGCCAAGAGGAGCAGCAAAGTGACTGACAGCAGCGCTGGATCCGTGGGCCCACAGGAGTAGGCTGAACGTGGGGCCTGGCCAAACAACCCCGACTGCCGTTGCACCTTTGGGCCAAGGCCGGCTGAGCCTACCCTAGGTGCTGGCGCACGACGTGCCCGGCCTGCACCGCGCCCACAGCCAGCGGCTGTGGGCGCAGCCGCTGTTTGACGACCTGACCCTGCCCGTCTGGCTCAGTCATGGCGTGCGCGGCGAGGGCTGAAGCTCAGGGGCTGACAGCGGCTTCGGCGGTCTCGCCGGGTGCATCCTTCTGCAGCGGCATCCCCTCGCTGAAGAAGCAGTACCGGTTGCGGCCGCCGGCCTTTGCCTGGTACATCGCGGCATCGGCATGCTGGATCAGCGTGGCCGCGTCGCCGCCATCGGCGGGGTACAGCGCGATGCCCACGCTGGTGGAGACCTGCACGGTCTGCGCAGCCAGGGCCACGGGCGCGGCCAGCGCTTCCACGATGCGGCGGGCCACGGGTACGGCACTGGCCGGCCCGGTCACGCCACGAAGCAGGACCGTGAATTCGTCACCCGCTAGGCGATACACGGCGCCGGATGCCGGCTGCGGCGCGCGCAGCGCGATCGCATCGTCGTGCCGCAGGCAGTCCTGCAGCCGCTGCGCCACCTGCTGCAGCAACTGGTCGCCCGCCTGGTGTCCCAGCGTGTCGTTGATTGCCTTGAAGCGGTCCAGGTCCAGGAACATCAGCGCAAAGCCCGTCGACGAACCGCGGGCCTGCAGCACGGCCTCGTGCAGTTGCTCCTCGAAGCTTCTGCGGTTGGGCAGGCCAGTCAAGCCGTCGTAGTGCGCCAGTTGCATCAGGCGCCGCTCCTTCCGCCGCCGCTCGGAGACATCCCGCAGGATCGCCACCTGCCGGCGACCGCCGGCCGCGCCAGAGGCCGCCACCGTGATCTCGATTGGCACGGCAGTTCCGACCGGATCGACACCCTCGCTGTCGAACTGCCCTTCGCG
>CAILKA010000161.1 GCA_903834645.1 uncultured beta proteobacterium | reverse complement strand
TCGACACCTCGGTGGCGAGCCTGCAGGACTGCCACCGCGCCAACCCGAACGCGAGCTTCGCCGACCCCCATGGGCACGGCACACATGTGGCTTCGGTGGCCGCGGGAGCCCTCTCGCGATCCATGTACCCGCATGCCGGCGGTCTCGCATCCGGCGCTTCGATCGTGGACATGCGTGTTCTGGACGCGAACGGCGTGGGTCAGCTCGACGAGGTGCTGGCCGGCATCGATTGCGCGATCCGGCGTGCGCCGGAGCTGGGCGTGCGCGTGATGAACCTGAGCCTGGCCTCCGATTCACGCGAAAGCTACGTGACGGATCCGCTGTGCCAGGCGGCACGCATCGCCGTCGCCTCGGGCATCACGGTCGTTGCGGCAGCGGGCAATTTCGGCACCACCGTGATCAGGGGCCAAACCCGTGAGGCCTACGGTGGCGTCGGCTCGCCCGGGATCGATCCGAGCGTCATCACCGTGGGCTCGGTGAACTGGCGCAGCTCCGTGCCTCGCAAAGACGACTCGGTGAACCACTTCAGCTCGCGCGGGCCCACGCGTGGCGAGCTGTGGAGCGCGGGCAAGTCGCTCGGGCGGGACAACCTGCTCAAGCCTGACCTCGTGGCCCCGGGCAACCGACTGGTGGGGGCGATGGCCATGCTGCCTGGCGGCTTCCGCCCCACCCTCGTCAGGGAGAACCCTTCGCTCGAGCTGCCGATGCTCGGCTCGAACGACAGCAACCGGCTGATGGAGCTCAGCGGCACCTCGGTGGCAGCGCCGGTCGTGGCGGGCGCGGCCGCCTTGCTGCTCGAGGCCAACCCGGGCCTGACGCCACCGCTGCTCAAGGCGATGCTGCAGTACACGGCCGAGCCGCTGCCTGGGGCCCACCTGCTGCAGCAGGGTACGGGGCTGCTCAACGTCACGGGTGCACTGTCGCTGGCGGGCGCGGTGCGCACGGATGTCTCCACTCTGGCTGCCAGCCCAGCCGCTTCCGCTGGAATGACACTGCTGCGCCAGGGCCAGACGATGCCGCCAGCCCGGACGGTGGTAGCTGGGGCCACTGTCTCCTGGAGCCGCATGGTGTACGCGGGCGGCAACCAGGTGGTGTCGGGCGAGACGTTGTTCTCCCGCATGCAACCCCTGTGGGATCCTCGGCTGAGCTGGGGTCCGCGCGTGACGCTGAATACGGTCCCGCAGATGCACAAGGCGCAGTCACCCCTGGTGGTCAAACCGGCGTTGCCGCCGACCTCGCTGCTGAGCCCGGTCAAACCCTTGGAGCCGATGCAACCCACGACGCCCACGAGCCTGGGGGCGCTGCTCGAGCAATCGATGGTGCAGGTGGGGGTGCTGCGCTCGCAGCCCCTGCTGACCGCGGGCGTCATCTACGCCTCGCCGATCTTCGGTAAGCAGGTGAGCGCCACGACCGGGCTGATGAGGCCGGCCACCGAAGTGCGAGATGCGCTGGCAGCCGGCACCGGCCGGGTGCTCACGGGCAAGGGGCTGATCTTGGCGGAGGGCATCGTGATGGCCGAGGGCATCGTGATGGCCGAAGGCATCGTGCTGGCCGAGGGCATCGTGCTGGCCGAGGGCATCGTGATGGCTGAAGGCATCGTGATGGCCGAGGGCCTCGTGCTGGCCGAAAACGCGGTCAAGGCCGAGTCGGCGCTGCGGGACGACTGAGCACGAAGATGACCGGCCTGCGGGCGCGCCAGCCAGCGCGCTCGTCTCAGCGAGCCGCGCTGGGCAAAGGCTGCAACGCAAGGGCCACGCCCGCACCGAGCGCGCGCATCCCCGCCACGCTCGGGTGCACGCCATCGGCGACGACGTAGCCCGGCTCAGCCGCCACCATCGCGGCCCAATCGACGACGCGCACGTTGCGATGCTCCCCGGCCAGACGCTGCACCAGCGCCTGGTTCGATGAGATCCAGGGTCGACGGGCGTGCGGCGTGACCAGCACCACCAGGCGCCGGTCTGCCAGCGCCTGCAGCACCTCGCGCAGCCGGGCCTCAGGCATGGAGCTGTTCGTGCCCAGGTGCAGCACCACGGCCTCGCCCAGAGCCAGGCCTTCGCGCAGCCGGGCCACCACCTGCGGCGCATCCCAGGCATGGCGGCCCACTTCGGCATCCACCGACAGGCCCGGCACCGCCTGCTCGAGCGCGTCGCGCGCACCCAGGGCCACCGAGTCGCCGATGACGGTCACGCGGTTGCCCGGCACGGCGCGCGCCGGGCCTGCCGCGCCAGGCGCGGCTCGCACCACGGCACGCGGCTCGCGGGCTCCCAGCAGAGAGTCGGGGCGCGCAACGGGCGGCTGCACCTCCAGCCAGGAGAGCCCGAAGTAGCCCTGTGCCGGCGACAGAGCCGCTGCAGGGGGGCGCCCGAGTTGCAGCATCGCGAGTGCCGCGACACCCACCGCAGCCCCAGCCCCGATGGCGCGGGCGTGCCATCGCCCCAGCGGATGGTCGCCGGCACGCCGCAGCGGCTCCTCGATGAGCCGATACGAGAGCTCGGCAGCCATCACCATGGCAGCCAGCCGCGCAAGCGTCAGCCCCAGCTCTGCCCCGCCTTCCGCGCTGGAGGGGCGCATCCACACCACGATCGGCCAGTGCCACAGGTAGAGCGCGAACGAACGCGTGCCAGCCCAGCGCATGAACGGCGACTCGAGCACGCGCTGCACGCGCGTGTGCGGCTGCAGCCCGGTGAGGATGAGCACGGCGGCGAGCCACGACGCGAGCAGGAAGCCGCCCGAGTAGAGGAAGGCCGAAGCCCCGTGCAGGCCGAACATCATCGCCGCCAGCGTCAGTGCCAGGGCGGCGGCCAGCGCATCCACCCCGGCCAGCGGCCCGCGCGGCGCCCACGGACGGGCCGCACAGGCCAGCGCCGACCCGAGCAGCAGCCCCATCGCATGCGTGTCGGTGCCGAGGTAGGGCCGGCTCGCGTCGGCGCCGGGCGGCAGGCTCGCATGCACCCACGCCATCCAGGCCGTGCCGATGAGCGCGAGCGCGAATGCGGCCCAGCCGAGCGTACGCCGCCCGCCCCTGAGCAGGAGCACCCACGCAATCACCGGCCACACGAGGTAGTACTGCTCCTCCACCGCGAGCGTCCACAGGTGCTGCAGCAGCGGCGGACGGCCCCAGGCCTCGAAGTAGGACTGCTCGGTGGCGAGCTGCCACCAGTTCGACACGTAGGCCAGCGCAGCGGGCGTGTCGGCACGCAGCCGTGCCAGACCATCGGGGTCCAGAGACGGCGTGAGCACCACCACGACGGCCACCATCGCGAAAGTGGGGGGCACGAGGCGGCGCACGCGCCGCATCCAGAAGGCGGGCAGATCGATCGTGCCGCGCTGCTCGAACTCGCGCAGCAGCAGCGCGGTGATGATGAAGCCCGAGATCGTGAAGAAGAGGTCCACGCCCAGGAAGCCGCCGGGCAGCACGCCCAGTTCGAGGTGGTACACGATCACGGCGAGCGCGGCGATGCCGCGCAAGCCGTCCAGGCCCGGCAGGCGCGGAGCCTGGGGAGGTGCCGTGGAGGAACCGGCGGACGGGCCCTGCAAGGGCTCGGCGCCGGGTGGCTCGGCGCGGGGCGGCTCAGCGCGGGGTGGCACGGGGCGGGCTGAGCTGGTCCAGCGGCTGCTGGATCTCGAGGATGCGGTCCAGGTAGCCCTGGCCCGTCTCGCGGTCCACGCCGTAGCCACCCAGGTAGAAGCGCAGGCCCTCCTCCGTCGAGCCGGTGAGCTTGACGCAGTCGTGCAGGATCTTGGCCCCCACGCGCAGGCTCACCAACGGATCGAAGACGGCGTGCGCGCCGCCCTCGGCATCGAGCCGGGCCCGGTGCACCCGGGTCATGATCTGCATCAGCCCCTGCGCGCCGGCGGGGCTCTGCACGTAGGGGTGGAACCGCGACTCCACGGCCGCCACCGCCAGCAGCAGGTTGGGCGGCAGGCCGAGCTTCGGGCCGAGCCTGTAGGCCTCGGCCACGAGTGCCGCCATCGGCTCGGCCGCCACCCGGTAGCGCGCGGCCAGGTGGGCGGCCACGGCCGCCTGCGGCGCCGGCAGCGAAGCAGGATCGATGGCCGCCGCGCGCAGCGCGGCACCAGGGTCGGCGGCCACGCCGAGCTCGCGTTCAACCTCGGCCACGGCGCGCCGCGTCATCCACTCCAGCAGCGCGAGCTCCGCTCGAGCGCGCACCGGTGGCACGCTCACCAGCACGACCGCGCCCACCAGCACCAGCGCCCCGAGCGCGGCCAGCACATGCCGCGCGTACCGCCACAGCTGCTGCGCGCGCGGGGTCATCGGGGCGTCCAGCCGAAGTCGGCCGCCAGGCGCCGCGCCAGCTCGCGGTAGCCGGCGGGGGTGAAATGGATGAGATCGCTGGCCATCCAGGGCGGCTGCTGGCGTGCCCAGCGGTAGGCGCTCCCCGGCCCGCCCATGGCCGCCTGCGCGCTCCAGGCGGCGCAGCCGGCCCCGCGGGCGACCTCCTGCTGCACAGTGGCAACCTGCGCGTGCAGCCGGGCGTATCGCAGCAGGTCGGCGCCGGCGCGGGTGCGCTTGCGCGGCACGCGCACGCCCCGGTCACCCGGCGCAATGAGCAGGCAGCGCGCCTCGGGGAAGCGCTCGCGCAGCCGCTCCACCGCCCGGCTCAGCTGCGCGCGGTACTCGTCGGCGCGAAAGCCCGCATCGTGGGCCTCGTTCGTGCCGTAGGCGAGCACGACCACGTCGTAGCGCCGGGCCGTGAACCAGGCCGCGTGGGCAGCGCCAGCCGCATTCGCCCAGCCGGCCACGGTGGCCCCGGGGTAGCCGAACAGGTCGAGCTGCAGTGCTGCAGCCGGCGGCTCGGCCTCGCTCGTTCCCATCCCTGTCCCGATCCCTGTCCCGATCCCCAGCGCCAGCCCCTGCAGCCGCAGCGTGCCCTCGCGCACACGAACCTGCAGCACCGAGAGCGCCCCGCCCGTGGAGACCAGCTCGAGCGCGGCTGCGGGCGCCGTGCCGCCTTCGAGCACCACCGCCCGCGCGGGTGCGCCGTCCACCCCCACTTCCAGCGTGACGGGGCCAGCCGCAGGCGAGTACAGCAACTGCACCCGGCGGTGGCGCGGCTCGCCGGCGGCGTCGCGCAGATCCCAGGCGAGCTCTGCGCCCGGGGCCCGGTTCACGAGGGTCACCAGGCCCGGGCCCGGCTGCTGCGCCGCCGCTGCGCTGGCGTGCGCGCTCTCGCGGGCCCAGTGGGCGCTGACGCAGGCGCGGCGCACGAGCCCGCGCACGCCAGCGTGGCCGAAGCCCGCCGGCAGCAGCCGCGGCAGGGCCAGCGTGTCCACGGGCCCGAGGCGGCGGGCCAGCTCCTCGGTGAAGAAGCCTGCCGCCAGGTGGCTGTCGCCCCAGAAACCCAGGCGCAGCGGACGATCGGGCATGGCCGCGGCGGTGGGCGTGGGCCACGAGGCGGCGTCAGGCCACCGGGCCGCCGCCACGGCGGGCGCTGCATCCGGGCGGGCAGGCGGGTGGGCCCGTTCGTCGTCGAGCGCGCGCTGCACTTCCGCCTCGTCGGGCAGTTCGGTGGGCTCGGTCGAGGCGGGCTGTGCCGCGGTCGGGCCGGACGGCCGCCCGGCGGGCGGGCGCGCGGGCGCGGGCCGCTTCGCGGGTACCACGGGGCACGCGAGGGCCGCCACCGCGGCCGCCGAGGCCGGTACCTCGAGCTGCATCACGGGCAGCGCCGTGGCGCAGGCCGCACCTGGCGCCGCAGCCAGGAGCGCGGCACTCAGCCAGCGTTTCGCGCGAGGTGTCGTCAACGGCCTTCCTGGGCGGGTACCCGCCGGGGTGCGAGGGGTCGGGGCGTCGATCGTAATCGACCGGCCGGGGGGTCTTCCCGCGCCTGCGCGCAGGTGGGCTCGCCGCTAGACTCGCCGCGAAACGCCACGCCGCCTCCCATGTGCAACCGCTACGCCCCACCACGCCCCGAGGAGGTGGTGCGGCGCTGGCTGCCGCGCCAGGCGAGCGTGAACTTTCCTCCCGGCCCGGTGTTTCCGCGCGCGCAGGGGCCCTTCATTCGCGCCGCGCGCGACGCCGCGGGCCCCGAGCGCGAGCTCGTGGTGGGCCAGTGGGCGCTCGTGCCGTGGTTTGCCAAGGCGGCGAAGCTGCCTTACTCCACCAACAATGCGCGCTTCGAGGAGCTCGCCGCCAAGGCGAGCTACCGCCAGCCGTGGGCGCGCGGGCAGCGCTGCCTGATCCCGGCCGAGTGGTTCGACGAGCCGTGCTGGGAGACCGGGCGCAATGTCTGGTGGCGCTTTCGCCGCCGCGATGGCGACCCCTTCGGCCTGGCCGGGTTGTGGAACACCTGGGTCGACCGTGCCACGGGCGAGGTGGTGGAGAGCTACACCATGCTCACGCTCAATGCCGATGCGCACCCGCTGATGCGCCGCATGCACAAGCCCGACCCCGCGCTGCCGCCCGAGGCCCAGGACAAGCGCTCGGTGGTGCCCATCGAGCCCGAGGATGCCGACACCTGGCTCCACGGCACGGTGCAGCAGGCCTCGGCCCTCGTGAGGCTGGTACCCGAGTCGGTCTTCGAGGCCGGGCCCGCCTGAGCCCAGGGGCCGATGCCCCGCCCCGCGGCGCAGCGATGCCTGCCGCCTTAGACTGCCATCCCATGGCCTTCACGCTGCCCAAGAATTCCCTGTTTGCCGTGCTGCTGCGCTCGCGCTGGTGGGTGAGCCTGTCGGTGGGGGTGGTGCTCGGCGTGGTCGCCACCGCCTTGCTGCCTGATGCCTACCGCGGCGTCGGGCCGCTCACGGGGGCGCCCTTCTTCGTGATCGCCGCGCTGGCCGCCTGGCGCCAGCGCCACGCCCCGAGCGACGCCGAACTGGCGCGCACCCAGGAATCGCTCACGCGTGCGGCCTGGCCGGCCTTCGCCGACGCCCTTCAGGCAGCCTTCGAGCGCGATGGGTGGCAGGTGGAGCGCGGCACGGGCGAGCCGGTGGATTTCGTGCTCGAGCGCAAGGGCCGGCAGATGGTGGTGGCGGCCCGGCGCTGGAAATCGGCACGCGTGGGCCTGGAGGCGCTGCGGGCGCTGCAGGCTGCGCGCGAGGCGCGCGAGGCGCCCGATGCGCTGCTCATCGCGCTGGGCGAGCTCACCGACACCGCACGGCCCTACGCCGCGCAGCACCGCATCGCGGTGTGGCAGGCCAGCGAGATCGCGCAGGCGCTGCGCGGGAGGCTGCCGGTGTGAAGGGCAGCCCCGGCCGGCGACCGAGCCTGACGCGGCGCGCGCTGGTGCTGGGCACACCCGCGACGGTGGCTGGCCTGGCTGGCGGCTCCCTTCTCGCCGTGCCTGCCGGGGCGAGCCCGGTCGAGGTCGAGGCGCTGCTGCGCCGCGGCGGCGCAGTGATCGCCTTTCGCCATGCGCGCGCACCGGGCACCTTCGACCCGCCTGGCATGCGGCTCGACGACTGCCGCACCCAGCGCAACCTCGACGACGACGGTCGCGCGCAGGCCAGGCGCATCGGCCAATGGTTCAGCGATCGCGGCCTGAAGCCCGCGCGCGTGCGCAGCAGCCCGTGGTGTCGCTGCGTGGACACGGCCACGCTGGCCTTCGGCACGCCCGAGGTCTGGGCTGCGCTCGGCTCGCCGGTGGGCCAGGGCGAGCGCACCAGCCGCGAGGCGGTCGCCTCGCTGCGCCAGGCGCTGGCGGCCGCAGTTCGGCAGCGCGGCCGCTTCGAGGCCTGGGTGACGCACATGTTCGTGCTGTCGGCCCTGACGGGCGAGCACTCCGACTCCGGTGAAGGGCTCGTGCTCGGCACGGCGCCCGATGGCTCACCGCGCGTGCTGGCGAGATTGATGGCCTGAGGGTGGCGGGCCCGCGGGGCTTCGCTCGTACGTCCCGTTCAGCGCACGCAGCGCGCGCCGATGTAGACCACGGCCGTGTCGGCCGGCTTGCCCTGCAGGTGCGAGGCGCGCATCTGCGCGCTGCCGTACCACCACGAACCGCCGCGCGTGCGCCGCTCGGCGTTGCCGCTGGCCCCGCGCGGCTCGTCCACCCACTCCCACAGGTTGGCGCCCATGTCGTGCAGCCCGTTCACGCCTGCGGCCGTGGCGCCGGCCCGTGCATGACCGTGGCCGCGCAGGAGCAGCGCACCGTGGCGCTGCGCGCGCTGCGTGGCTGCCTCCCCACAGTCGCCCAGGCACTGTGCACCCGCCGGCGATTCACCCGTGGGGTAAGGGTAGGTGCGCCCGCGCTGGAACGGCGCCGGCGGCGCGGCGCGCTGCTCGGTGTAGGCCGCGCTTGTCCACTCGGCATCGGTAGGCAGGCGTCCGCCCGCCCAGCGGCAGAAGGCCTGCGCCTCGTGGAAGGTGAGGTGTGCGGCCGGCTCGTCACCCGCCACGCGAGACGGGTCTCCCCCGAAGGGCGCGGCCCAGTGCCAGCCGGGCTTGCGCACCCAGCCCGCCTCGTAGACCTCGCCACCGCCCGTGCGTTCGGCCTGTGTGACGGTGCCCGTGGCCTGCACATGGCGCCGAAACTGCGCCACCGTGATCTCGGTGCGTGCGATCGCCAAGCCGGGCAGCTCGACCCAGTCGATGCCGGCGGGGTTGGCCGCAGCCGCGGCAGGGCTCGCGTGGGCGAGGCTGAAGGCGGCCAGGAGGAGGAGGAGGGCCGCAGCGTTCGGCAGCAGTCGTTTCAGCATGGCCAAGCATCCTAAGGGCCCCGCGATCCCCCTCTACACTGCGCGGCCTCGTGCGCGTGTGCACTCGCGCGCGCAAGCCACCGCCTGTGCCACCGCCCCTGCCCCCCGCCTGCGACCCCTCCCGCCTGCCACCCAACCCGCTCGATGACACGCCTGCCCCTCTCCTTCCTGCCCCTCGCGCTTGCAGCCCTGCTGGTTGCAGGCGGGTTGGCCGGCTGTGCCACCGCCCCTGCCCCTGCCCCTGCCCCTGCCCCTGCACCCGCACCTGCTCCGGCATCGACGGCTGCCCCGGCTGCGGCCCACCAGATGGCCGCCACCGCCCACCCTCTGGCCACGCGGGCGGCGCTGCGCATGCTCGAGCGCGGCGGCTCGGCCACGGACGCCGCGCTGGCCGCGCAGATGGTGCTCGGGCTCGTGGAGCCGCATGCCTCGGGCCCGGGCGGAGGCAGCTTCGTGCTGATGTGGGACGCAGCCACGCGCCGGCTGAGCTCGCTCGACGGGCTGGCGGCGGCACCGGCCCGTGCCACGGCCAGCCTGCGCACCGACACCGACGGCCAGTTGCTGCCCTCCGAGCCCGTGCAGCGAGGCGGCCGCAGCGCCGGCGTGCCGGGCACGGTGGCGGTATTCGCCCAGGCCCACCAGCGCGCCGGCCGTCTGCCCTGGAGCGTGCTCTTCGAGCCTGCGATCGAGGCGGCCGAGCAAGGCTTCGGCATGCCGCGCTACCTGCACGCGGTGCTGTCGAACCCGGAAGCGCGGCCCGCGCTGGCCCGGCTGGTGCCGGCCTACTTCGACCCGCAGGGCCAGCCGCTGCCGGTGGGCACGCGGCTGACGAACCCGGCCTACGGCGCCACGATGCGCCGCCTGGCCGAAGGTGGCCCGGCCGCCTTCCTGGCACAGGGCGCGGCACAGCGCATCGTCGCGGCGGGGCAGGAAGGCTTTCGCCCCAGCCTCATGACGGAGGCCGACCTGCACGCCTACCGCCCCGTGG
>CAILKA010000160.1 GCA_903834645.1 uncultured beta proteobacterium | reverse complement strand
CAGCTTATCTCTACCAGAGACAGATCTCCTAACTTATGTCTTATACAAGAGGAACATTAAATACTAAGTAAAACAAAGACTTGGAAACTTGATCCCGCAATATGCAATAGCCTTTCTCACAGTGAAGTCTTCTCCGTGGAGTCCGTTCAAGCCAGTTTCACGCCAGGATTCAGCTTTTCATGATGTGAGATCGAGGCCCCGTGCCCACCGCCCATAGACCTGACGGGCAAGGGTCTGGTGGGCCGGCAACACCCCCGGCGCCTGCGCCAGCAGCGTGGCCGGATCCTGAACCGAAGCGGGGTGGCGCTCCTGCGCCGAAGCCCACAGCGGATCGTCCTCGGCCATCCAGGCCTCAACCTTGGCCGCATCCATCTCGATGTGGAACTGCATGCCCAGGTGCGGCCCGATCGCAAACGCCTGGTGGGCACAGGCCGCAGAGCGCGCCAGCAGCGTGGCCCCTGGCGGGAGCTCGAAGGCCTCGTAGTGCCACTGCATCACCGTGGCTCGAGGCTCGGCACCGAGCCAGGCACGGGCCTCGGGCCCGTCGACCACCTCGATGGCCTGCCAACCGATCTCCGGTGCGGGCGAGGCGTGCACACGCACCCCCAGCGCCCGCGCCATCAACTGCCCCCCCAGGCAGTGTCCGATCACGGGCCTATTGCGGTCCATCGCATCCAGGATGAGACGTTCGGTGGCACGCAGGAAGGGCAGCGGGTCGTTCGCGCTCATGGCCCCGCCCAGCACCGCCAGGCCCGCATGGCCCTGCATCGAGTCTGGCCAGGGATCGCCGGACGCGGCGCTCCTGACCTCGAAGGCCAGGCCCTGCTCCTGCAGCCACGTGCCGAGGTAGCCGGGGCTGTCGCTGTGCATGTTCTGCAGGACGAGTATCGGTTTCATGTGGAGAGCTCCCTGCCGCGGACGCGGGTGGTGTGATCACGCGTGATCATCGCCCAGGCCCGACGCAGGCACCGGTACGCGCGCACGGCCGGCCCGGATAGACTGCGGGGGTCGGATCGAAGACTGCAGGAGACGCGATGTACAAGGACATGGACGCTTACTGGATGCCGTTCACGGCCAATCGCCAGTTCAAGAAGAGCCCGCGCCTGCTGACCCGGGCCTCGGGCATGTACTACTGGGACGACCGCGGCCGCCAGGTGCTCGATGCGGTGGCCGGGCTGTGGTGTGTCAACGCGGGCCATGCCCGCCCGCGCATCGTGCGCGCGATCCAGGAACAGGCCGGCGAGATGGACTTCGCCCCGCCCTTCCAGATGGCGCACCCCAAGGCCTTCGAGCTGGCGCACCGTGTGGCCCAGATCGCACCGACCGGCATGGGCAAGGTGTTCTTCACCAACTCGGGCTCGGAGTCGGTGGAGACGGCGCTGAAGATGGCCATCGCCTACCACCGCGCACGCGGCGAGGGCACCCGCACGCGCCTGATCGGGCGCGAGCGCGGTTACCACGGTGTCAACTTCGGAGGCATCTCGGTGGGCGGCATCGTGGCCAACCGCAAGATGTTCGGCACCTTGCTCGCCGGCGTCGACCATATCCGCCACACCCATGACCCGGCTCGCAATGCCTTCAGCCGCGGCCAGCCGCCACATGGTGCCGAGTTCGCCGACGACCTGGAGCGCCTCGTGGCCCTGCACGACGCCTCGACCATCGCCGCCGTGATCGTCGAGCCGGTGGCGGGCTCCACGGGCGTGCTCATCCCGCCCCAGGGCTATCTGCAGCGCCTGCGCGAGATCTGCGACCGCCACGGCATCCTGCTGATCTTCGACGAGGTCATCACCGGCTTCGGGCGCACGGGCTCGCCCTTTGCCGCCCAGACCTTCGGCGTCACGCCAGACATGATGACGGTGGCCAAGGGCCTGACCAACGGCTGCGTGCCCATGGGCGCCGTGATCTGCAAGGACGCCATCCACGACGTCTTCATGCAGGGCCCCGAGCACCTCATCGAGTTCTTCCACGGCTACACCTACTCGTCGCACCCGCTGGCCTGCGCCGCTGGCCTGGCGACGCTGGACACCTACGCCGAGGAAGGCCTGCTCACGCGTGCGGCGCAGATCGAGCACACCTTCGCCGAGGCCGTGCACTCGCTGCGCGACGAGCCCAACGTGGTGGACGTGCGCAACGTCGGCCTGGTGGCCGGGATCGAGCTGGCCTCCATTCCGGGCGCGCCCACCCGCCGCGCCTTCGGCGTCTTCCTGGACTGCTGGGAGCAAGGCGTGATGCTGCGCACCACGGGTGACATCGTCGCGCTCTCCCCGCCCCTGATCATCGAGCCCGCCCAGATCGAGCAGATCGTCGAGACCGTGCGCGTCGCGCTGCGGCGCGCGGCCTGAGCGGGCTGCCGGCAGCCCGCATGGCAGCGGTGCGCCCGCCCTGGGCGGCCTATCTCTGCCTGGCGGCCGCGATGGCCCTGGTCGGCTTGTACGTCGGCCTGTCCAAGCTCCTCGTGTCCGCGTTCCCCGTTTTCCTGCTCGCCTGGCTGCGCTTTGGCATCGCTGCGGCGGCGATGGCGACCTGGCTGCCACGCCCACCGCGCGAGGCCCCGCTCACACGGGGCGACCGGAAGCTCCTCTTCTGGGAGAGTTTCCT
>CAILKA010000159.1 GCA_903834645.1 uncultured beta proteobacterium | reverse complement strand
GCCGCTGGCCCGTGCCTCCGACAAGGATCCCTCCATCACCGAGCGCTTCGAGCTCTTCATGACCGGGCGCGAGATCGCCAACGGCTTCTCCGAGCTCAACGATGCGGAAGACCAGGCCGCGCGATTCGCCATGCAGGCGCGCAACAAGGAAGCCGGCGACGAGGAGGCGATGTACTACGACGCCGACTTCATCCGTGCGCTCGAGGTAGGCATGCCGCCCACGGGCGGCTGCGGCATCGGCATCGACCGGCTCGTGATGCTGCTCACCGACAGCCCGAGCATCCGCGACGTGATCCTGTTCCCGGCGCTGCGGCGCGAGGGCTGAAGCCGCCGGGCGCACCCGGCACGGCGCGCGACGTGCGGCGCACCCCTCAACGGTGCCGGAAGTCCGGCTTGCGCTTGGCCAGGAAGGCATCCATGCCTTCCTTCTGGTCCTCGGTGGCAAACAGCCGGTGGAAGGCCTCGCGCTCGTAGACCATCCCTTCGGTGAGCGGGCCCTCGAAGGCCCGGTTCACGCATTCCTTGGCGGTGAGGATGCTCGGCAGGCCGAGCTGGCAGATGCCCTCGGCCACCGCGAGCACCTCCTCGAGCAGCCGGTCAGCCGGCACGATGCGCGAGACGAGCCCGGCGCGCTCGGCCTCGGCCGCATCCATCATGCGCCCGGTGAGCACCATGTCCATGGCCTTGCTCTTGCCCACGGCGCGCGGCAGGCGCTGGGTGCCGCCGGCGCCGGGGATGATGCCGATCTTGATCTCGGGCTGCCCGAACTTCGCGCTGTCGGCGGCGATGATGAAGTCGCACATCATCGCCAGCTCGCAGCCACCGCCGAGCGCAAAGCCCGCGACCGCCGCAATCACGGGCTTGCGCACGCGCAGCATCGTCTCCCAGTTGCGGGTGATGAAGCCGCTCAGGACCACCTCGCGGTACTCGAGCCTGGCCATGGCCGAGATGTCGGCGCCGGCGGCAAAGGCCCGCTCGCTGCCGGCGACGACGATGCAGCCGATCGCGTCATCGGCGTCGAAGGCGAGCAGCGCCGCGCCGAGCTCGTCCATCAGCGCATCGTTGAGCGCATTGAGCGCCTTCGGGCGGTTCAGCGTGACGAGGCCCGTGCGGTGGGCGCCCTCGCCGCGGGTCTCGACGAGGATGTTCTGATAGGTCATGGCGTGCAGACGGCAGGTGGGTCGATGACGCCGATGACTATATCGGCCCGCGATGCGCCCCAGGCGCTGCAGCAGCAGGCCCTCAGGGCCCCGTCTGCTGCGGCAGGCGCTGCAGCAGCAGGTCGGCATAGGTCTGCGCATCCTGGCGGATCACGATGCGCACGGGCAGGTACTGCAGGCTCGGGGCGAACCAGGCCTCGATCGCCAGCTCGCCGGGCTTCCAGTTCTCGCGCCGGGGCTTGATCCAGTAGGTGGGGATGCGCCCGGCGGGCGTGTCGAGCGTCTCCTCGCCCATCACGTCGTAGGTCCAGCGGTCTACCCGGTGCGGCAGCGCCAGCGGCACCACCACGGCGCCGCCGGTGCGCAGCTGCTGGGGCTGCGTCGTGAAGAGCCACGTGAGCTGCACGAACTGGCTGGCCGTGTCCTGCACGCCCGCCAGGAGGGGCACCGACTTGGGCCCCTGCAGCACGATGCGATCGGTTTCGAAGGCAATGGACTTGCGGCGCGTGGCCGCCAGCGGCACGCGGGTCTCCTCCTCGTAGCGCGTGGGCTTGAGGCCCTGCTCGGTGAGTTCGCCCTCGCTGGACATGCGCCGGCGCACCAATGGGGCAAAGCTCGGGCCGATGGCCACGTCCAGGTGCACCTGGTAGCGAGCGCCCTGGCGCAGCCACTCCACGCGTGCGCTGCCCTCCACCGGGCCGCGGAAGTCACCGGTGAGCGAGTAGCTCAGGCGCGTGGAAGGCGGCCACTCGAAGGGCTTGCCGGAGGCAGCGTCGGCCGCAGCCGCAGGGGGCGATCCGGCCGGTGGCGACGCCGCGGGCGGCAGCGGGGCCATGGCGGTCGGGGCCGGGGCGGGCTCGGTGCCTGGCAGGCCCCCGGGCGCTGAGCCCTCCACCGCAGCGGAGGGGGCCGAGGGGGTCGAGGGGGTCGAGGAGGGGGCCGGGTCGGCCGCGGCATCGGCCACGCGCGTCTCGGCAGGCGCCGGTGCAGGCTCAGGAGGCGGAGCCGGTGGCGAGGCCCCGGGCGCGGATGCGGCAGGCGCGGGTGCGGGTGCAACGGCCGCCGTGCTGCCCTCGGCAGGCGGGGCCAGGGTCTTGCGCGCCACGGGCTCTGGCGGCTCGGTCTGCTGCAGTTCGCTCTCGAAGCTCAGCTCGATGCGATGGATGCCCGGGGCGCTGTCGGCGGCGGCCAGATGCATCGAGCGGGCGACGTAGCTGCCCACCCACAGGTGCGCCACCGTGACCACGGCGACGAGGCCACCCCAGGCCAGGCGCCGTCCTGCGAACACGGCGCGGCCGCCCCCGGCTCAGGCGCCGGCGGCGCCGAGGAAGCAGCTCACAGCGGCCACGGCGCTCAGCCGGAAGCGCAGCGTGAGCCAGCGCGCCAGCCCGTGCAGCGGGTAGAGACGACGGTCCACGGCGTAGCACACCACGAGCATCACGCCGGAGACGACCAGCCCCGCCTCGGGGGGCATCACCACCGCCACCCACGCCACGAGCGAGGGCACCACGCCCCAGGCGAACAGAAGCGGGTCGGGCTGTTCCTGGCGGAAGGCCACGCCCCAGTGGATGCCGCCCAGGAAGGACAGGATCACGCTGGCGTAGGTGGCCAGCGCCAGCACCGCATACGGGTGTGCCTCGGGGTGCACGAGCCAGACCAGCGCTGCGCCCGCGGCGAAGGGGATCAGGCCGGCATAGCCCAGCCGGTGGGCCCAGGAAGGGGGCGTCATGGCATCAGCCCTTGCGGGCGGCCTGCACGAGCTGCTTGTCGAGCTGCTCGCCCGGGACGGCTCCCGGCAGGCGCGTATCGTCCTCGAAGACGGTGGCGGGTGTGCCGGTGACGCGGTGCTTGCGCCCGAGCTCGACATTGCGCTCGATGGCCGCGAAATCGCACTTGGCCGGCGCCGACGAGGGGAGCTTGTTGGCCAGCATCCAGTCGCGCCAGGCCAGCGCAGGGCCCTTGGCGCACCAGATGTCACGCGACTTCGTCTGCGAATCCGCGCCGAGGATCGGGTAGAGGTAGATGTAGACGGTCACGTCCTTGAGGTTGGACACATCGCGCTCGAAGCGCTTGCAGTAGCCGCAATTCGGATCGACAAAGACCGCCATCTTGCGCGTGCCCTTGCCCTGCTTGATGGTGATCGCGTCCTTCAGGGGCAGCTTGTCGAAATCGAAGGCCGTGAGCTTGTCGATGCGCTGCTGGGTGAGGTTGGTGCGCGAGCGCAGGTCGATCACCTCGCCTTGCACCAGGTACTGGCCCTGCGCGTCGGTGTACAGCAGCTCGGTGCCGATGCGCACCTCCCACAGCCCCGGCAGCGGAGACCGTGTCACCTCGTCGATCTTGGGCAGGTTCGGCAGCCGCTCGGCCAGGGCCTTGCGTATGACGGCCTCGTCTGCCAGCGCGCCCGAGGCGGCGAACAGCAGAGCCAGGGCGGGGAGCAGGCGGGGCGAGGTCTTCATGGCGTGGCAGTGGCGTGGAGGAGTGATCCCGCGAGCGGAACCGGGATGGCGCGGAAGCTGCGCGGCAGTGAAGCACCCGGGTGGGGATTGTAGGGAGCGCCGGGCCCGTGCCCAGGCACCCATCGGCTGGCGATGCGCTCGTGCACAGGACGCAACTGCCCGAGTCCGGTGCCATCGGGCACCACCCCGGCCACCTTCCACTGCTCGAACACGAGCCACAGCACATCGGCCACGAGGAGCCTGCGGCCGATCCCCGGGATCAGGCGCGCCATCATCCGCGCGTAGCACCGGGCGGCACGGCATGCGCCGACTTGCTGGGCCAGCAGGCGACGAAAGCCGCCGCTCGCCAGGAACTCGAAGAGATGGTTGAGCGAGCGGGGAGCCTGCTCACGGGTCCACAGTGCGCGGTCGAACCACCCCTGTTCGCGCAGCAACGCGATCAGCGCGGGCGCAATCTCCGCCGCGTCGAGCACCGCCGTCACGCTGGCCAACGCCACCAGGCTGGCCTTGCGGTTCAGGCGTCGGCCCTTGGGGATGGAAAAGCTGTAGGTGTCGAGGTCCTCGTAGATCTTCGTCAGTTCCCGCACGATCTGCGAGGCCGGCGGCAGGGGAAGGTCCAGCGGCACCTGCGCCACGTGCCACTGGCCGCTTTCCTCGTCGCGAATGGCCGAGACGGGTTGCAGGCCGGCCGCCTGGTAGCTGCGCGCGAGGTGTCGATGCAGCGCGCAGCCTTGCGCCCAGTGCCGCTCGAAGTGGGCCCAGCCGCGCGAGACGTCCATCTGGTCATGGGCCAGGGCGGCCGCGAGGTGGGCCAGGACAGGCCGGGTCGCGTCGCAGGGATGCTCGCTGCTCAAGACCGCGCAGCTGCCCGCATCGGGGGCGCCGAAGGCGGGTGCGGTCCGGGGGCTCGACCCGTACAGGTTCGGGCGGGGCAGTTGGGTGGGCATGGCGTTCCGTTAAGTGCGACTCTAATGTCTGACAATTTAGACGGAACATCTGATGGCCAGCGTCGCCCCGGCACCCGATCCCGGGGGGACAGGTGTCCAGTACTTCACGACTCGCAGTGGCGGGCCTCGCCTGTGGGCCCCTGGCCCGTCCGGCTCAGCCGCCCCGCTCAGCGCCGAAGGCGGCGTCGGGCTGGGCCTGCATCCACTGCCCCATCTGGCGCAGGTGCTGGCGCATGGCCGCTTCAGCCTCGTCGGGCTGGCCGTCGGCCACCGCCCGCAGGACCTCGAGCTGGGCCTGTCGCGCCCGCTGGAACTGCTCACGGCTGAGCGACTGGCTGACCTGGGCCGTCGACAGCGGCACGTGCATGCGCGAGAGCAGCCGGCTGAGCTGCGCGTTGGCGCCCATCGTCATCAGCATTCGATGCAGCGCCAGCTCGCGCTCGTGGAACTCGCCGCCGGAGTCGCGGTCGGCAAGCAGCTCCGTGCGCAGCTCCAGCGCCTGGCGGCGCAGCTCCGCGTCGGTGGCCGAGCCGGCGGCCAGCCGCGCAGCCAGCCCTTCGAGCAGCTCGCGGATCTGGAAGTGCTCGACGAGCTCCTTGCGCGAGAGTCGGCGCACCGTGGCCCCGCGGTTGGGCACGAGTTCGACCAGACCCTCGGACGCCAGGCGACCGAAGGCCTCGCGCACGGTGCTGCGGCCAAAGCCCGACTGCTCGATCAGGTCGCGCTCGATGAGGCGCTGACCCTGGGCGTAGCGCCCGCGCAGGATGCCCTCCCGGATGCTCGTGGCGAGTTGCTCGACCGAGCCCCCCCGAGGTGTCTTGCGTCGCTCCTGGAACTCCATGTGTGCTCCGGCTCGTGTCGCCTCAGGAGCGCAGCGCCCGCGTCGTCAGGAGCCGCTTGAGCGGCCCGGCGGCTTGCACGGCCCGCAGGCCGGCGTTGCGCAGCGTGCGCACGGTGGGCGCCTCGTGTGCAAAGAGGTGCATGAGGGTGTCCGTGAGCCCGCCCATGGCGCGCGTGGGCAGCCAGCGCTCGCGGGCATAGCGGCCCAGCAGCTTCTCGTCGCCCAGCGACCGCCAGGGCTCGCGCTGCGCCACCACGCGGGCCAGCGCCTCGACATCGGCCAGCCCCAGGTTCAGGCCCTGGCCGGCCAGCGGGTGCACCACGTGCGCAGCATCGCCCAGCAAGGCCCAGCCGGGGCCGCACACGGGTTCGCAGCGCGTCAGCATCAACGGCCAGGAGGACCTCTTGCTGGCCAGGCGCAGCGCCCCGGCCGCACCCCCGGTGGCCTCGACGAGCGACTGCTCGAAGGCGGAGTCGTCCAGGGCGAGCATGTCGCCCGCGAGCGCTTCGGGCAGCGACCACACGAGCCCGTAGCTGCGGCCCTGCTCGGGCCGGTCGAACGGCAGCAGGGCGAGCACGTCGGGCGAGCGGAACCACTGCCAGGCGAGCCCGGCGTGAGGCTCGTCTGCCACCAGCCGGGCCGCCACGGCCCGGTGCCCATAGGCCCGCGTGTCCACCTGCACGCCCAGTGCCGCCCGGCTGGCTGAATCCCGGCCATCGCACACGGCCAGCAGCGCCGCTTCCACCGGGATGTCAAAGGCCACGCGCTCGACGTGCGGGGCAAAACCCAGGGCGCGCTCGAGCACCGCCTCGAGCTCGGCTGCGTCGACGATCCAGGCCAGCGTCTCGAGGGACTGCTCGTAGGCGGAAAACCGCAGCACCGCCCCCGGCGCGTCACCCTGGATGCGCATGTCGTGCACCGGTGTTCGCGCATCGCTCGGCAGCGCCTCCCAGACCTTCAGCGCCGTCAGCAGCTCGACCGCACGCGCATTGAGCGCGTAGGTGCGCACATCCTGCGCGCCCGATGGCCGGGGCAGGGCCTGCCACGCAACAGCCAATCCCTGGCGCGACAGCGCGAGGGCCAGGCTCATTCCTACGGCGCCGCCGCCGCGGATGCAGACGTCGAATCGGCTGGCCATCTTGCCGGGATTGTAGAAGGCCCCCCGGGCCCGGCAAATCTTGCCCGACATTCCTGCTCGACACCGCTGCCCGAAGCCCAGGCCCGCGATGCTCCGGGGTGGTCGGCACGGGCACAATGGGCGCATGGCCGCGCAACACCCCACGGATGGCTTTGCCTGCACCGTCTCCCAGCTGTTCCTGCACCCCATCAAGAGCTGCGCCGGCATCGAGCTGCGCGAGCGCGCGCTGATCGAGACGGGCCTGGACCTGGACCGCGAGTGGATGGTGGTGGACGCCCACGGCGAGATGCTCACGCAGCGTGAGCTGCCGCGCCTGGCGCTCGTGCAGCCCACGCTGCGCGACCACGACATCGTGCTGCGCGCCCCGGGCATGCTCGCGCTGCACGTGTGGCTCGACCGGGTGGAGTCGCGCTGCCGCGTGCGCGTGTGGGATGACGAGGTGGACGCCTGGGACATGGGTGACCTGGCCGCGCAGTGGTTCAGCGACTTCCTGGGACAGCCCCGGCTGCGCCTGGTGCGCTTCGACCTGGAAGGCCGCGTGCGCCTGGCCGAGCGGCGCTGGACGGGTGACATCCAGGCGCCCACGGTCTTCGCCGACGGCTTTCCGCTGCTGGTGGCCTCCACGGGCTCGATGGCCGAGCTGAACCGGCGCCTGGCCGCGGCCGGCCACGAGACGGTGACGATGGCGCGCTTTCGCCCGAACATCGTGCTCGACGGGCTGACCCACCCGCACGACGAAGACATGCTCGACACGCTCGAGATCGATGCGCCCGAGGGCCCGGTCGTGCTCAAGCTCGTCAAGCCCTGCGTGCGCTGCACGATTCCCGATGTCGACCCCGCCACCGCCGAGCGCGGCCAGACGGTGGCGGGCACGCTCGCGGGCTACCGCGCGGATGCCCGCATGAACGGTGGCCTCACCTTCGGCATGAACGCCATCATCGTCTCGGGCGTGGACCACACGCTGGCCGTGGGCGCCTCGGTGCGCGCCTCCTTCTAGAAAGCCGTCCTCCATGAGTCTCCAATGCGGCATCGTCGGCCTGCCCAACGTCGGCAAGTCGACCCTCTTCAACGCGCTCACGAAGGCCGGCATCGCCGCCGAGAACTACCCCTTCTGCACGATCGAGCCCAACGTGGGCGTGGTCGAGCTGCCTGACCCGCGCCTGGCGCAGCTGGCCGCCATCGTCAAGCCCGAGCGCGTGGTGCCGGCCATCGTCGAGTTCGTCGACATCGCGGGCCTGGTGGCGGGCGCGAGCCAGGGCGAAGGCCTCGGAAACCAGTTCCTCAGCCACATCCGCGAGACCGACGCGATCGTCAACGTGGTGCGCTGCTTCGAGGATCCCAACGTGATCCACGTGGCGGGCAAGGTCGACCCGATCGCCGACATCGAGGTGATCCAGACCGAGCTCTGCCTGGCCGACCTCTCCACGGTGGAGAAGGCCCTGGTGCGGCACACCAAGGTGGCCAAGGCCGGCGGCGACAAGGAAGCGCAGCGCCTGGTGGACGTGCTCAGGAAGTGCGACGCCGCGCTCAACCGCGGCGAGCCCGTGCGCAGCATCGACTTCAGCAAGGAAGAGCGCGTGGTGCTCAAGCCGCTGTGCCTGATCACGGCCAAGCCGGCGATGTTCGTGGGCAACGTGGCCGAGGACGGCTTCGAGCACAACCCCTTCCTGGAACGGCTGCGCGAGTACGCGGCGCGCCAGGGCGCGCCGGTGGTGGCCATCTGCGCCAAGACCGAGGCCGAGCTGGCCGACATGGAAGACGCCGACCGGCTCCTCTTCCTGCAGGAGATGGGCCAGAGCGAGCCGGGTCTGAACCGGCTGATCCGCGCCGCCTTCAATCTGCTCGGACTGCAGACCTACTTCACCGCCGGGGTGAAGGAAGTGCGTGCCTGG
>CAILKA010000158.1 GCA_903834645.1 uncultured beta proteobacterium | reverse complement strand
GCCCTTGCCCTTGTAGGGCTCGGGCGGACGGATCGCACGCACCTCGGCGGCCACCTGGCCGACGGCCTGGCGGTCGGCACCCTTGATCAGGATTTCCGTCTGCGTCGGGCACTCGACCTTGACGCCAGCGGGCATTTCCTTGACCACGGGGTGCGAGAAACCCACCTGCAGGTTGAGCTTGCCGCCCTGTGCGGCAGCACGAAAGCCCACGCCCACGAGCGAGAGCTTCTTCTCGAAACCCTTGCCCACGCCCTGGACCATGTTGGACAGCAGCGCACGCATGGTGCCGCTCATCGCATTGGCCTCGGCGCCGTCGTTGGCGGGCTCCACGCGCAGCGCACCGGCGTCGCTGCGCACGGTCACGAGCGCGTGCATCGGCCGCACGAGCGTGCCGTTGGCACCCTTGATGGTGATCTGGTCGGCGGTGATCTGCACGTCCACCCCCTGGGGGATGGCCACCGGCATCTTTCCTACGCGGGACATCTCAATGGCTCCTGTCAGGCGACGTAGCAGAGGACCTCGCCGCCCACGCCCGTCTGGCGTGCCTTGCGGTCGGTCATCACGCCCTTGGGGGTGGTCACGATGGCCACACCCAGACCGTTCATCACCTGGGGAATGGCGTCGCGGCCCTTGTAGACGCGCAGGCCGGGGCGGCTCACGCGCTCGATGCGCTCGATGACGGGACGACCGGCGTAGTACTTGAGGCCGATCTCGAGCTGGCGCTTGCCGCCGTCTTCGACGACGCGATAGCCGTCGATGTAGCCCTCGTCCTTCAACACCTGCGCGATCGCAACCTTCAGCTTCGAAGCGGGCATCGTGACGGCCGCCTTCTCCACCAACTGCGCGTTGCGGATGCGCGTCAGCATGTCGGCGATGGGATCACTCATGCTCATGGGTATCTCCTGTGGGCTGCGCGCGGATTACCAGCTCGCCTTGACGACGCCGGGAATGTCGCCCTTGAAGGCGAGCTCGCGGATCTTGCTGCGCGCCAGACCGAACTTGCGGAAGGTGCCGCGCGGGCGGCCGGTGAGCTCGCAGCGGTTGCGAAGGCGCGTGGGGTTGGCGTTGCGCGGCAGGCGCTGCAGCTCCAGGCGCGCGGCATAGCGCTCCTCGTCGCTGTACTTGGCACTGTCTGCCACAGCCTTGAGCTCGGCATACTTCTTGGCGTAGCGGGCAACCAGCTTCTCGCGCTTGTCCTCGCGCTCTTTCAGGGACTTCTTGGCCATGCCTTGCTCTCTGCTCAGTTCTTGAACGGGAACTTGAAGGCCGCGAGCAGCGCCTTGCACTCCTCGTCGTTCTTCGCACTCGTCGTGATGCTGATGTTCAGCCCGCGGATCGCGTCGATCTTGTCGTAGTCGATCTCGGGGAAGATGATCTGTTCCTTGACGCCGATGTTGTAGTTGCCTCGGCCGTCGAAGGAGCGCCCGGAAATTCCGCGGAAGTCGCGCACGCGGGGCAGCGCGATCGTGACGAAGCGGTCCAGGAATTCGTACATGCGCACGCCGCGCAGCGTGACCATGCAGCCGATGGGCACGCCCTCACGGATCTTGAAGCCCGCGATGGCCTTCTTGGACTTCGTGACCACGGGCTTCTGGCCCGCAATCTTGGTGAGGTCGCCCACGGCGTTGTCCATCACCTTCTTGTCCGAGACGGCCTCGCTCACGCCCATGTTGAGCGTGATCTTCTCCAGGCGCGGCACCTGCATCACGGAGGTGTAGCCAAACTTGTTCATCAGCTCGGGCACCACCTTGTCACGGTAGTGCGCCTGGAGCCGGGCGGTAAGCTGTTGAGCCATGTCGTCGATTCCCGATTCAGGCCAGTCGATCAGGCCTTGATCTCATCACCGCTGGACTTGAACACGCGGACCTTCGTCCGGTCAGCCAGCAGCTTGACGCCCACGCGGTCGGCCTTGCCGGTCGCGGGGTTCCAGATCGCCACGTTGGACTGGTGGATCGGCATCGTCTTGTCGATGACGCCACCGGTCGTGCCCTTCATCGGGTTGGGCTTGACGTGCTTCTTGACCACGTTGACGCCCTCGACCACGACGTGATCTTCGTCCACGCGGCTCGTGACGGTGCCACGCTTGCCCTTGTCGCGCCCGGTCAGCACGATGACCTGGTCGCCCTTGCGGAGTTTGTTCATGGTGTGAATCCCCAATGGCCCGGCGTCAAAGCACCTCGGGCGCGAGCGAGACGATCTTCATGAAGCGCTCGGTGCGCAGCTCACGCGTCACCGGCCCGAAGATGCGCGTGCCGATCGGCTCGAGCTTGGCGTTGAGCAGCACCGCGGCGTTGCCGTCGAACTTGATGAGCGAGCCATCCGGGCGGCGCACACCCTTGGCGGTGCGCACCACGACGGCACTGTAGACCTCGCCCTTCTTGACGCGGCCACGCGGCGCGGCTTCCTTGATGCTGACCTTGATGACGTCACCGATGCCGGCATAGCGCCGCTTGGAGCCGCCCAGCACCTTGATGCACATGACGGACTTCGCGCCCGTGTTGTCCGCGACGTCAAGCCGCGACTGCATTTGGATCATTTGTACACCCCAACTTGAGACCGCGCCCGGTTGCCCGGCCATCGGTTTCAGTCTTGGGCCCGTCGTCCAGGAGACTGCCTGCACTTTCGTGTGAGGCGGCCACCCTTTCGTGTGGGCAGATTCAGCGGATCCGGCCCGGTTCTGCAGGGCGCCAAGGCAACCTCTGCAAAGCCCGAATCGGGAAAAGCCTGCGAGGATACTCTAAGCCCGAAGGGGCTGTCAATGCCCTTGACTTGCGCATCCCGCAGGACGGGATAGCATCGCGGCCTGTGTGGTTGATTAGTCTCATCTTTGCGCACGCGGCGGCGGTCAGGGCCCGAGTCGGTGCGCTGCGCGCTGCGTCGGCGGTGGCGCTTCTGGCGCTGGCTTCGCCAGGAGGGCAAGCCTGTCCGGCGGGCCCGGTGCGCGTCGTTGTCCCGGTGGTGGCAGGCGGGCCGATGGACCGTCTGGCCCGCGCCCTCGCGCAGGAGCTCGCGCGGGCCAGCGGGGTCGCGCATGTGGTGGAGAACCGCTCGGGCGGCATGACGATCCCAGCCTGGGACGCGGTGGCCAAGGCCGCCCCTGACGGTTGCACGCTGCTCGTGGCAAGCACGAGCGGGCGAACGGTGCTGCCCTGGCAAGTCGGCACGCGGCTGCCCTTCGAGCCGGCACGCGACCTGTTGGCGGTCACTCCGCTGGCCGATGTGCCCCAGCTCTTCGTGGCCCACCCGTCCAGCGGTATCCGCTCGATGAACGACCTGGTGCGCGCCGCCCGGGAGCGGCCGGGCGCCGTCACGATCGCCATCCCCACGCCCGGCGCGCTGACACACCTGGCTGCCGCCGCGCTGCAGCGCGGAGCCGCCATCCGCCTCAACGAGATCCCGTATCGCGGTGGCGCACCAGCGGCACTGGCCGTGCGCGCAGGCGAGGTGGCCGTGATGTCGGCCGACGTCGGAGCCGTGCTTCCGTTCGTTCGTGCGGGCGAGCTCGTCGCGCTGGCCACCGCCAGCGCACGGCGGCTGTCAGACCTGCCCGACGTCCCGACGGTGGCTGAGTCGGGCTTCGGAGATCTCGAGGCCGCCAACGTCTACGCGTTGTTTGCGCCAGCGGGGCTGCCCGCGTCGATGCTGCAGACGCTGCACGAGCGGGTGCGCGCGGCGATGAGCGCTCCGGAGATCGTCCAGCCCCTACGGCTGTCGGGCATGCGGCCCCGAGTGACCGCACCCGCTGCGTTCGAGGCAGAGTTGCGCGAGGAGGAACGGCGGATCGGGCCTCTGGCAAAGGCACTGGCCCAAGCCGCCGAGTAGGAGACGCACCGCGGATCGGTGGGGCGCCAAGCCCCCCCGACCCCAGGGTGTCAGCCCGCGCGCAGTGCGCGTGCCTGCTCGAGCAGGGTGGCCGAGTCGCTGACCTCGAACTTGCCGGGCGCCTCGACATTGAGCGTGCGCACCACTCCGTCCACGACGAGCATCGAGTAACGGTTGGAGCGCAGGCCCATGCCGCGCGCAGTGAGATCGAGCGAGAGGCCGGTGGCGCGGGTGAAATCGGCACTGCCGTCGGCCATCATGCGTACCTTGCCGCCGGTGTGCTGGTCTCGGCCCCAGGCACCCATCACGAAGGCGTCGTTGACCGACACGCACCAGATCTCGTCCACGCCTGCGGCACGAAGATCGTCGGCTTTCTCGACGTAGCCCGGCACGTGCTTGGCCGAGCAGGTGGGGGTGAACGCCCCGGGCAAGGCGAAGAGGGCGATGGTCTTGCCCGCGGTGCACTTCGCGATGTCGAAGTCGTTCGGACCCACGGAGCAGCCATTGCCCTCCACTTCGACGAATTCCTTGAGCGTACCGCCAGGCAGGCGGTCTCCAATGGTGATCATGTGCGGTACTCCAGGTCGTCCCAACGTGCTGGCCAGCTCTTCACGGAGATAGACGAGCCCATCAATGAAAAAGGCCGGACACCAGTGTGATGGCGTTCCGGCCTTCTCGTGCGGGGCGGGCCGCAAGACCCGGTGCGCACGTGCGAGATTCGGGCTGCCCTAGACCAGGCGCGCCTTCTCGACCAGGCGCGTCACCGTCCAGGACTTGGTCTTGGAGATCGGCCGACCCTCGGCAATCTCCACCAGGTCGCCCATCTTGTATTCGCCCTGCTCATCGTGAGCGTGGTACTTGCGCGAGCGCGCCACGATCTTGCCGTAGAGCTCGTGCGCAGCACGGCGCTCGACGAGCACGGTGACCGTCTTGGCGCGCTTGTCACTGACCACGCGTCCGATCAGGGTGCGCGTGTTGCGCGCGGGCTTGGCTTGCGGTTCACTCATTTGGCAGCCTTCTTCTTCTCGGCGAGGATCGTCTTGGCGCGCGCGATGTCACGGCGCGTGCGGCCCAGCTGGGCCGTGTTGGACAGCTGCTGGGTGGCCTTCTGCATGCGCAGGCCGAAGTGGGCACGCAGCAGTTCGGTCACTTCCTTCTCGAGGGCGGCCACGTCCTTGGCGCGCAGTTCGGATGCTTTCATCGGGGGCCTCCGGTTCTCAGGCGCCGACCTGGCGCGTCACGAACGTGCAGCGCAGCGGCAACTTGGCGGCTGCCAGCGTGAAGGCCTCGCGGGCCAGCGCCTCGGGCACGCCATTGAGCTCATAGAGCACCTTGCCGGGCACGATCTCAGCCACGTAGTACTCCGGGTTGCCCTTGCCGTTGCCCATGCGGACTTCGGCCGGCTTCTGAGAGATCGGCTTGTCGGGGAAGATGCGGATGAAGATGCGGCCGCCGCGCTTGATGTGGCGCGAGATCGCACGGCGCGCGGCCTCGATCTGGCGCGCCGTGAGGCGACCACGCTCGGTGGCCTTCAGGCCGAAATCGCCGAAGGAGACGTTCGCACCGCGCGTGGCTACGCCGGTGTTGCGCCCCTTCTGTTCCTTGCGGAACTTGCGGCGTGAGGGTTGCAGCATGCTTATTCTCCTTTGGCCTCGCCGCCAGGCGCGGCAGCGCGGCGCACACGCTTGACGGCAGGGATCTTGGGCGCGTCGCCAGCCGGCGCACCGGCAGGCGCGCCACCGGGGGCACCTTCAGCGCGAGGGGCACGGTCACCACCCGGGCGACCCCGGCCACCAGGCGCACCCGGCCCACCGGGGCGCGGTGCGCCACGACGTGCGCGACGCTCGTCGCCGCCCTCATCGGGACGCTGCGCGCCCGGAGCCTCACCCCGGCCGAGGTTGTCGCCCCGGTAGACCCAGCACTTCACGCCGATCACGCCGTAAGTCGTCTTGGCCTCGGAGAAGCCGTAGTCGATGTCGGCCTTGAGGGTGTGCAGGGGCACGCGCCCTTCGCGGTACCACTCGCACCGGGCAATCTCGATGCCGTTGAGGCGGCCCGACGACATGATCTTGATGCCCTGGGCGCCCAGGCGCATCGCGTTCTGCATGGCGCGCTTCATGGCGCGGCGGAACATGATGCGCTTCTCGAGCTGCTGCGTGATCGAGTCGGCGATGAGCTGCGCGTCGATCTCGGGCTTGCGGATCTCTTCGATGTTGACGGCCACCGGCACGCCCAGGCGGCGCGTGAGTTCGGCCTTCAGGTTCTCGATGTCCTCGCCCTTCTTGCCGATCACCACGCCCGGACGAGCCGAGTAGATGGTGATGCGGGCGTTCTTGGCCGGACGCTCGATCAGGATGCGCGAAACCGCGGCGCTCTTGAGCTTGCTCTTGAGGAACTCGCGCACCGCGAGGTCTTCGGCCAGCATCTGGCTGAAGTTGCGGTTGTTGGCAAACCAGCGCGAGGCCCAGGCCCGGGTGACGGGCAGGCGAAAGCCGGTGGGGTGGATCTTTTGTCCCATGGTGTTCCTTCGCGCGCCTTCAGTTGCCGACGGTCACGTAGATGTGACACGTGCCCTTGCTGATCCGGTTGCCGCGGCCCTTGGCGCGCGCCGAGAATCGCTTGAGCGTGGCGCCCTGCTCGATGTAGATCGACGTGATCTTCAGCTCGTCGATATCGGCGCCGTCGTTGTGCTCGGCGTTCGCGATTGCGGACTCCAGGGCCTTCTTGACGATGCCGGCTGCCTT
>CAILKA010000157.1 GCA_903834645.1 uncultured beta proteobacterium | reverse complement strand
CCACGGGCAGGAAGTCCACGCCCAGGTCGAGGCTCGAGGTGGCCACCACCGCCTTGAGCGTGCCGGCCTTGAGACTCGCCTCCACCCACTCGCGCACGCCCTTGTCGAGCGAGCCGTGGTGCAGCGCCACCACGCCGGCCCAATCGGGCCGCGCCTGCAGCAGCAGCTGATACCAGATTTCGGCCTGCGAGCGCACGTTGGTGAAGACGAGCGTCGTGCCCGAGCGCTCGATCTCCTCGACCACCGGCTGCTGCATCTGCGCCCCGAGGTGCCCGCTCCAGCTGAAGCGGCCTGGCTCGGCCGGCAGCAGCGTGTCGATGACGAGGGCTTGTCCATGCGGCCCTGGACAAGGACGGGGGCGATGTCCGGGTGCGCAGCCGGGCTCTGCGGCCCGCTTGCGACCGCAGGTGCTGCGCCCGTGAGTGTCGCCATCGCCTCCTCGAGGTTGCCCAGCGTAGCCGACAGGCCCCACACCGCCAGGCCCGGGTTCCAGCACTTCAGCCTGGCCACGGCCAGCTGCACCTGCACGCCACGCTTGCTGCCCAGCAGTTCGTGCCACTCGTCGACGATGAGCGTGTGCACGCCGGCAAGCTCCTGGGCAGCGCGCTCTCGCGTGAGCATCAGGCTCAGCGACTCGGGCGTGGTCACCAGGGCCTGGGGCGGGCGCTTGTCCTGGCGCGCGCGCTCGGCACTGGGCGTGTCGCCGGTGCGCAAGCCCACGCGCCAGCCCGCGGGTGCCAGCTCCGCCATCGGCACCTCGAGCGCGCGCGCGGTGTCGGCCGCCAGCGCACGCATCGGCGTGATCCACAGCACCTGCACGCCTGGGCCCGCCGGCTCGGGGGACAGGGCAGCCGCCGCCCGGGCGCGCAGCAGCGCACCCATCCACACGGCGTAGGTCTTGCCACTGCCCGTGGTGGCGTGCAGCAGCCCGCTGCGGCCGGCGGCCAGGGCCGACCAGACCTGGCGCTGGAAGTCATGCGGTTGCCAGCCGCGGGCAGCGAACCAGCTCTGCACCGCGCTCGCTGCTGCAGCGGCTGCAGCGGCTGCAGATGCTGCAGCGTGCGGAGCGGCCGCCGAGGGCACACTCCCTGGCGCCGGGGTTCGCCGATTCCCCACGCGAATCGCAGCCGGTGGCGCCTCAGCGCCCGGCGGCGGTGACCTTGCGCAGCAGGAAGTCGTAGCCGTTGGCGACCTGCCCGTCGGGCGACACCTCCACCGGCAACGCCTGCACCGGCTGGAGCACGAGGCGCCGCACCTGGTCCTCGGCCACCTGCAGCGTGTAGCGCCCGGGCTTCACCCCGGAGATCAGGAAGTAGCCGTCCGCGGTGCTGCGCACGCGGGTGGCGAGCGTGCCATCGCTGGCGTAGAGCTCGAGCTGAACGTCGCTCACGCCGCGGCGCTGGCTGTCGACCTCCAGCTGCACATAGCCGTCGATCTCGGCCGTGATCACCACCGGGAACTCGACCGTGGCGATGCGGCCGGCGCGGGGCATGAACGAGACCCCGGGCGCGCCGGGGCTCCACTGGGAGTCCTCGAGGCTCGACGGGTTCAGGCTGATGCCGGTGATGCGATGCGGGGTCAGCCGCGGGATGTAGGCCAGCCCCGACGCATCGGTGCGAACAGGTGCACCGGTGCCGTTGACGAAGAAGCCTGCACCGGCCACCGGCTCATCACCGGCATCGAAAGTGCCATTGACGTTGCGATCCAGGAACACCCGCGCCGATGCAGCCCCGCTGTTGGCGCCGGGCAGCGCGGAGAACATCCAGCGCTCCGCGCCGGGGTCACGCGCGGCCGAGGTGAAGAACTGCAGCCCCGCGGTGGTCGTGCCCGAGGTGGAACGCGACAAGCCCGCACGGATCGAGTAGCTGCCCAGGTTGCGGTTCAGCGTGAGCGAGAGCAAGGTGTCGCGCAGCTGGAAGCGGTGCATGGCCGACACGTTGAGGAGCTGCCCGCCCTTGATGTTCCAGTCGGCCGACACGAGGCCGGTATCCACACGGGTTTCCGGATCGATGCGGTAGAGCATCTGCCCGCGCAGCGACATCCCCGCGAGCTGCCGGCTCAGCTGCAGGCCCCCGAGCACGGACTGCTGGCCCGCCAGCGACTGCGCAGCGAGCTCATGGGTGACCGTCGAGCCGTTCCAGGCATGCGTGGCCCGGGCGCTGAGCAGGACGTCGGAGGCGCCAGAGCGCCGGTTGTCCACCTGCACCTGCGCCGTCACCGGCACGGGCCGGCCATCCGGCACAGGCACCGCGGCATCGAGCCGGCCCTTCGTGCTCGCACGCACGGGGTCGGAGCCCGAGGGGTAGAGCTCGCTCGTGTAGTTGTCCAGCAGCGCGTGGCTGGCCGTGATCGTGCCGTACTCCAGCCGGCGGTTGAAGCCGAAGGCGTAGAGGTTGCTGCTGCCGGCGCAGTTCGTGCAATGCACCAGATCGGTGGAAAGCAGCCATCCATCGAGGAAGGCCCTGAGGCCACCGTTGGCGAACTGCCGGCCGGTCAGGCCCGGCTGCGGCGGCGCCACCACCAGGCCGCCATAGGCGGAAAGCCGCTTGTCGAGCCCGTACTCGAGCTGCACGAGACCGCGATCGGCCCCGCTCACGTCCCGATGTGCGCCCAGCGTGTAGAGCATCTCGCCCGGCCGCACGGTGGAGGCGTCCAGGTTGTAGTTGCGCGTCTCCACGCGCGTCTGCCCCTGCGGGCCGTGGAACACGAGCCGGAACCGGTTCTCGCCGAAGATCAGGGGCAGGTCGTTGAAGCTGTAGCTGCCGTCCGGGCGCGACTGCTGGTAGCCCACCAGTGCGTCGTTGAAGAACAGCTCCACGTCCCATCCGGGTGGCAGGGCACCCTGGAAACTGGTGGAGCTGAAGTTCGTGCCCCGCTCCAGGGGCAGGTTGCTGACGGTGAACCCGGGGCCGGCGGTGCTGGTGCGAAACACATGGCTGACGCCGGGCATCAGCACGTTGCCCACCGAGAACGAGGTCGAGGGCAACCCGCCCAGCGCGCGACCCTGCGGATCGCTGCGCCCGAGGGTCATGCGAAGCGTGGAGTCGTGCGCGGCCGGCGTGCCCGGCGGGCCTGCCATCGATGCGTTCAGGTTGGCATACGCCGTCGCCTCGAGTCCGAGCAGATCGCCCGTGAGGTAGCTGGTGCTGGCCACCCCCCAGGAGCGGTCGGACCGGGAGCGTCCGGCCGTCAAGGCCAGCGTCTGGTCGATGGCGGGCCAGGTGACCGCGCGATACGGCACTTCGGTCCGCGGCAGCTCGGCCGACCTCGGGGCGCTGCGGCCGATCATGGCCGCTGCCCGCTCCCGCGCCAGTCGCAGCTGCAACGGCAGCGGCTCGCGCGGCTGCACATCGAGCACCAGGCGCGAGCGATCGGGCCGCAGCCGCACGGGCCACCAGTTCTCGAGCAAGGCAGTGTCCACGTAGATGTCGTCCTCGAGCACGCGCAGGGCGGTCGGGTCCACCTGCTCCGTGCGGCCGGACATGACGACCCGGCTGGCGCCCACATCGAGGTCGAAGCTGCGCTCCTGGCTGAGGATGAAGCCATTGGCCCGCCGCCGCGCCGGATCCACGCGCACGGACAGGGTGAGCACGCGGGCCAGCTCACCCATGGGGACGAAGATCGCCTTGCCGATCTGGTAGGCCGTCATGGCCGAGGCGACCATCGTCCGCTCCACGGCCACGTCGAACAGCAGCAGGTTTCCCGGCTCGTCGGGCTCCGGCTCGGGGGGCGCGGCCGGGCTGGCCGGCACCCGGCTGCCAGGCGTCGACACGCCGGTTCGGGTGGCCAGCTGCGCCGCATCGGAAGCGGTCGCGGCGCTGCCGGGCTCGATGGGCGGCATGCGCGACTGACGCTGGCGCGGAGCGGCGCCCAGTGCCTCTCCCACGACCGCAGGCGAAGCACTGGCCACGAGGATACGTGCCCGTCCGGGTGGCTCCTTCGAGCCGGACCTCGCCGAGCGGAGACCTTCGGCAAACGGTTCAGCCCGGGATCCCTTCGCGGCCTTGGGGGTGTACGCCGCCTTGTCCGGTTGGTCTGCCTTGGCTGTCTGGGCGGCCTTGGATGCCCTGGCAGGCCGGGCGGCCTGTCCCGACTTTGCAGCCTTGCCCGACTGCCCAGCCTTGGCCGACTGCGCAGCCTTGCCCGACTGCGCACTCTTGCCCGGCTGACTGGCCTTGCCTGATTGCCCAGCCTGGGCAGCCCGCTCGGGCTGGACGCGCTTGCCCGACCCGGAGACTGCGCCAGAGGAGCCGCTGCTGCCTCGTGCCGACCCCTGGACCCCGGCCGGGGACGCCGAGCTGCGCGGCTTGGCACGGACCGCCTCCGACACAGCCTCGCCTTGCGTCGCCGCCCAGCCTGGCTCGACGGTGATGAGGACGGCGGCTCCCAGAGCCAGGACGGCGGCGTCGAGGCCGCGCCGTCGGCTCATCCCGCCAACGACCCCTGCACGGGGCGCATGAATGCGTCAGGAACCGGTCTCAACGCAGCTCCAGCTCCGCTTCGGCCAGGGCGCGTGCGCCTTCCTCAGGCTTGAGCAGGAAGGCCACGCGCAGGCGCCCTCGGTCCAGCGTCACCCCGGGAGGGGGCTGCAGCGCCACCCGCAGTCGCAGGATGGGGTTGGGCACATAGACCGCGATGCCGCTGAGCCGCGCGACCTCGACGCCCGAGCCCCCGGCAGCCGCCAGGTGCGTGACGATGACGTCGCCGTACACCGATCGGTTGCCCTCGCGTGCAAGCGTG
>CAILKA010000156.1 GCA_903834645.1 uncultured beta proteobacterium | reverse complement strand
TCACGTCGGTGCTGCAGGTGGTGCAGCGCGTGCTCACTCGCCATCTGCTGGGCGCCGCCGGGCTCAAGGCCGAAGAAGGCCACGGTGGCGCCGTCACGCTGATCCAGCGCTTTGGCTCGGCCGCCAACCTCAACATCCACCCGTAAGCTCCCCCGTCAAGTAGACAACCCAGAAGTAGAGACCGCCACGCGCGGGCGGGGGGCGTGTGCCTTCAGGTGGCGGCTGCGGCCGGCAGTGTCACCCGCACGAGCAGGCCTGGCTGGGCGTTGGCCAGCGTCAGCTGCCCACCATGGGCCTGGGCGATCAGCCGGCACAGGTACAGGCCTAGGCCGACACCCCCTGCGCTGCGGCTGCGGGCGCTGTCAGGGCGGTAAAAGGCCTCGGCCAGCAGGGGCAGCTGCGCGGCCGGTACGCCGGGGCCATGGTCGCGCACCTCGACGACGATACCGCCCTGGGGCAGACCGGTGATCAGCACTGACGGTGGCTGGCTGGCACCCGCACCATGGCGCAGTGCGTTGTCCAGCAGGTTGCGCAGCAGCAGGCGCAGCCGTGCGGCGTCCACCGCCTGGGATGGCAGGCCCGGTGGCAGCGTCAACGTCACGTCGGCGGCCTGCGGGTGGCGGGCCTGCAGTTCGGCCAGCACCGCCTGAGCGAGCGCGGCCACGTCGGAGGGTTCACGCTGCAGCGTGGCGTGGCGGCCGGCCAGGCGTTCGGTTTCCAGCAGGTCCGTCACCAGGCTGGCCATCTCCTGCAGGTCCCGCAGCAGGGCGCTGCGCTGTTCGCCGGTCTCGCCCGCCTCCGGCAGCAGCTCGGCGTGCAGGCGGGCGCGTGTCAGGGGGCTGCGCAGCTCGTGGCTGATGGCCAGCAGCAGCGCGCGCTTGGCTTCCAGCATCTGGGCGATGTCCCGTCCCATGGTGTTGACGGTGGTGGCCAGCTGGCCCAGCTCGTCAGGACCTTCGGGGTGCCTCACCGGGATGGGCTGCAAAAACTCGCCCGCGCCGAAGCGCTGGGCGCCAGCGGCGATGTCGTCCAGTGGGCGCAGCAGGTGCCGCAGGTAGAGGTAGGCGGCCAGGGTGATCGCCAGCAGGCCCAGCAGCGCCGGCACCAGGAAGTGGGGCCGCCGCTCGAAGGCCGCCCGGTTCAGCCCGAAGCGGATCTGGTGCCCGTCGGCGGTCGCGCGTTCAAACAGGGGTGACCAGTCGTCGGCGCCGTCGCTGGGCGCGTCCGCGGTGTGGCGATGCGCTTGTTCAGGGTGTGATGCCCAGCGGACGGACGGGCCATCGATGGTGACAGTGAGCGGCAGCCGCGCCACCAGGGCCTCGGCCCGGGCGATGCTCGGCGCACCCCCCGAAGGACCCGCGATGTCATGGGCCAAACGCTGGACATAATCGGCCAGCAGGGGCCTGGCGGCGTCGCGCCAACCCACGCTGAAAGCCCGCTGGGCGCCAAAGGCGAACAAGGCCCCCAGCAGCACGGTCAGCAGCAGGAACATCAGCACGACGCGGCGCTTGATGGAGCGGCGCAGGCCGAGGTGCCGGCGGGTGCCATCGACGGCAGCCAGCCACACGGCAGAGCGCTTCGCCGGCATGCAGACGCCCTTCAGCCCAGCCGCGGCAGTGCCAGCGCGTAGCCGGCATTGCGCAGGGTCTTGATGGCGTCCAGGGGCTCCAGCTTCTTGCGCAGCCGGCTGATAACGATGTCCACCGCGCGGGTGTGCAGGTCAGCCTCGTGCCCGCGCAGGCGGTTGAGCAGCTCGTCGCGGCTCAGCACGTGGCCGGGCTCGCGGGCCAGCAGCACCAGCAGCTCGTACTCGGTGCCGGTGAGGGCAATGTCCTCGCCCTGTCGCAGCACCTGGCGCCGCGCAGTGTCGATCGTCAGGCCATCGAAGCGCCAGAGCGTTGGCGCCGGGGCGGCTGCCTGCGTGGCCGGTCCCGCGGGCTCCGGTGCCGTGGCCCCGGCCGGCGCAGTCAGGGGCCGTCTCGGCTGCTGGCGCCGCAGCACCGTCTGCAGGCGGGCCACCAGCTCGCGCGGCTCGAAGGGCTTGGGCAGGTAGTCGTCAGCGCCCAGCTCCAGGCCGACGACACGGTCCATCACCTCGCCGCGGGCGGTGAGCATGATGATGGGGATGTCGCTGTCGCGGCGCAGCGTGCGGCAGACCTCGAAGCCGTCCATTTCCGGGAGCATGACGTCCAGGATGACGGCATCAAACCCGCCATGCCGCAGCCGGGCCAGGCCATCGCTGGGCCGAAAGGCCTGCTCCAGCTGCAGCTCGAAGCGCTCGACGTAGCGGGCCAGGGGTGGGCCCAGGTGCTCGTCGTCGTCGATCAGCAGGATGCGCGGCATGGCGGGATTGTGTCTGCCTCAGCCCCCGCGCGACCATCCCCGTCCGCGCTTGTCCATCATCTCGCGCACCTGGGCCTGCTGGGCCGGGGTCAGGCTGTCGTAGAAGTCGGCCATCGCGTCCACCACCTTGGGCCCCTGGCCCTGCACGGCGGCGGTCTTGCCCTGCAGCAGGGCCTGGGCCTTGGCACGGTCAAAGGTGCTGCCGGCGATCAGCGCCTGCAGCTCCGCGCGGGGTTCGCTGCCCGGTGCGCCCCGCAAAGCCGCACGCTGGGCGATCAGGGCGTCGGCCAGGGCTTCCAGCTTGGGTTTCTGCGCCGCGGTCAGCTCCAGCTTGCCGCTGATGCGCTCGATGGCCTTGCCGCGCATCTCGCTGACTTGCGCGTCGCTCCAGGGGCCGCGGCTGTGGTGGCCGCCGCAGGCAGCCAGGGTGCCGAGCAGCACGGCGCTGACGCCAGCGGCGATGAGGGTGCGTTTGATCCAGGTCTTCATGGGGTCCATCCTTGAACAGGGTTAGTGATGGACGCCATGGTGCCGGGCGGGGTTGCCGCCCGGGTGTCGGCAGCGTTGCGCTGCGTCTCGTTTTGTTTCAGATGTCCTCTATCAGTCGCCACTGGCATAATCTGCCAATATCGGCCAGGCGGCCTTGCCGCTCGCATCCCTGGGAGCTCATGCCATGCCTACTCGAAACGTCGTGCTGAGCGATCGTCAACAGCAGATGGTGGAAAGCCTGGTGCAGTCCGGGCGGTACCAGAACGCCAGCGAGGTTCTGCGCGAAGGCCTTCGACTCATCGAGGAGCGAGAGCGCCTCGAAGACGCCAAGTTCAAGGCCCTCAAGCAAGCGGCGCGTCAGGGCTGGGCAGATGTGTCCGGCGGTCGGTACGTGGATGTGGCGGATGACCAGCTCGAGGACTTCATCGGGCAGCTGGGGCGCAGCGCTGCGAAGCGCGCGAAGACCGCGGGTTGATGTTTCGCTACAGGCTATCCGAAGCCGCGCAGGGTGACGTCCTGAGTATCCTGGCGTGGACCCATGAGCAGCTCGGCGAGGCGGCTCGACTTCGCTACGAGGCCCTGATCGTGGCTGCGCTGCGCGACGTGGCAGGCCAGCCGGATAGGGCGGGCAGCGTCGCGCGGCCCGAACTCGGCGCAGGCGTCCGGTCTTGGCACCTGCGACTGAGCCGATCCCACGTCAGGCCCGGTGTGGAACCTGTCCGCAGGCCGCGCCACTTCCTCGTGTACCGCACTGAACCCACCCTGGTCGTGATCGGTCGTGTGCTGCACGACGCCATGGAGCTGGCGCGGCATCTGGATCCCGAAACGTCGTGGGAGTAGCCGGGCATCCGGCCGCATCAACCCTGCGGTCGATGAGAATGAAGTTGCCGAACAAACACCAGAGTTGCCAAGAAGTAGGTGCGGCAACACCACTCGGTAATCCGGTCATCCGCGCCCGTCATCCAGATTGATGATGCAGCTCGCCAGGCTCTGGCGGTTTCTCAGGCCTGCCAGACCCCATAGCCGGCTTCTCGCAGCGCGATGGCCAGTTCGACCTCCATCTCTCGCGCAGCCTCGTAGGGCATCGGGTTGTAGACCTCGTAAAGCGCCGGCAGCAGGCG
>CAILKA010000155.1 GCA_903834645.1 uncultured beta proteobacterium | reverse complement strand
GACATATGTAGCAGATCAGGGGAAGATTAAACCTCTACCCTCACCAAGTGGCCGGGCGATGCCTCGCGGTACAGCCGCGGGGGGGGCAGGTAGTCGGGCTTGCGTATCGGGCTCGGGATCTCGTCATTGTCCAGGCCACGGCGCGCGCGCCGGCGCTCGGGGTCGGGTACGGGCACCGCCGACAGGAGCTTGCGGGTGTACGGGTGCTGCGGGTCGCCGAAGATCGCCGCGCGGGGGCCGATCTCGACGATTTCTCCCAGGTGCATCACCGCCACGCGATGGCTCACACGTTCCACCACGGCCATGTCGTGCGAGATGAAGAGATAGGCCAGCCCGAGCTCGGCCTGCAGGTCGAGCATGAGGTTGATGACCTGGGCCTTGATGGACACGTCCAGCGCCGAGACGGCCTCGTCCGCCACAATCAGCCGCGGCTCCAGCGCCAGTGCACGCGCGATGCACAGGCGCTGGCGTTGCCCGCCTGAAAATTCGTGGGGCAGGCGTTCAGCCATGTCCGGGTGTAGGCCCACCTTGTGCAGGAGTTGTGCGGCACGTTCGCGGGCCTCTTCCTTGCCGGCGAGCCCGTGCACGAGGATGGGCTCCGCGATGGCATCACCCACGCTCTTGCGCGGGTTGAGGCTGGCGAACGGATCCTGAAAGATCATCTGCATGCGCCGGCGCATGGCCCGCAGTTCGGGCTTGGGCAGGCTGGCGACATCACGGCCTTCGAAGACGACCGTCCCACTCGTCGGCTGCAGCAGCCTGAGGATGGAGCGCCCCGTGGTGGACTTGCCGCAGCCGCTCTCGCCCACCAGCGACAGCGTCTCGCCGGCATGGAGGGCGAAGGACACGTTCTCGACGGCATGCACCCGCCCTGTCACGCGCCCCAGCACCCCGCCTCGCAGATCGAAGCGCGTCACCAGGCCCGAGACCTCCAGCAGCGGCCGCGCCGAGGCTTGCACGGTGTCGGGCGTTTCCGCGGGGATGTCGCTCTCGCCCGTCCGGGTGTCCACGGTCGGAAAGCGCAGCGGCCGGGTATACCCCGCCAGTGCGCCCAGCTTGGGCACAGCCGCCAGGAGGGCGCGTGCGTAGGGATGCTGCGGCCGCGCAAAGACCTCCCCCGCTGCACCCTGCTCCACGGCCTCGCCATGGACCATCACCACCATTCGGTCGGCGACTTCTGCCACCACGCCCATGTCGTGGGTGATGAACATGACCGCCATGCCGAGTTCGTCTTGCAGGGTCTTGATCAGCTCAAGGATCTGCGCCTGTATGGTCACGTCCAGCGCGGTGGTCGGCTCGTCGCAGATGAGCAGCTTGGGCCGGCAGGCCAGGGCCATGGCGATCATCACGCGCTGGCGCATGCCGCCTGAGAACCGGTGCGGATACTCGTGGAAGCGCGAGGCCGCTGCCGGGATGCGCACCGTGTCAAGGATGCGCAACGCCTCGGCCTCGGCCGCCCTCTGGTCGAGACCACGATGAAAGCGCAGCGTCTCGGCGATCTGGAAGCCGAGGGTCAGCACGGGGTTCAGGCTGGTCATCGGCTCCTGGAAGATCATCGAGATCTCGTTGCCGCGCACGCGCCGCATCTGGGCCTCGGGCAGGTTGACCAGCTCGCGCCCTGCCAGCCGGACCGAGCCTGCGACTCGACCGTTGACGGTGGGCACCAGATTCATGATCGACAGCGCCGTGACACTCTTGCCGGAGCCGGACTCGCCCACCACGGCCACGGTCTCCTTGGCGCCGATGTCGAACGACAGATCCTTGACCACCGGCCGCCAGACCCCTTCGGCCCGGAAGGACGTCGTCAAGTGGCGAACCGACAGGATCGGGGCGTTCACTGCTCGTCCTTGAGCTTGGGATCGATGGCGTCACGCAAGCCGTCGCCGAGCAGGTTCAGCGCGAAGACCACGACCAGTATCGCCAGGCCCGGCATCAACACAAGCCAGTAGCTGTCGAGGATGTTCTCGAAGCCCTCGCGGATCATGCCTCCCCAGGTTGGCGTGGGCGGCTTCAGGCCCAATCCGATGAATGCCAGCGAGGCCTCGATACGGATGGCGCTGGCCGTCCACAGCGAGAACATGACCAGGATCTCCGGCAGGATGTTGGGCAGGATATGGCCGAACATCAGGCGCGCATCCGAGTAGCCCAGGGCCCGCCCTGCCTCGACGAACTCGCGCTCCTTCACCGAAATGGTGGGTGCTCGAGCGATACGGGCAAAAGACGGGATGGTGGTCAGCGCGATCGCAATGATGATGTTGCCAAGCGATGGCCCGAGCATGGCCACGATGATGAGGCCGAGGATCAGCGACGGGAAGGCCAGCAGGATGTCCATGGTCTGCATGACCAGCAGATCGAAGCGCCCCCCGAAGTAGCCCGCCAGGATGCCGATGACCGAGCCCACGACCATGGCAAAGACCGTGGCCGTCAGGCCGATGAACAGCGAGTAGCGCGCCCCGTGCAGGATGCGCGAGAGGATGTCCCGGCCGAAGTAGTCGGTGCCGAACCAGTGGTTGCTGGAGGGCCCCTGCAGCTTGGACAGGATGTCCTGCTCGACGGGATCGTGCGGTGCAATCCAGGGCGCCAGCAAGGCGAGCAGGGCGATGAGCACCACGAGCCCCAAACCGACCCACGACGTCTTGTTGGTGTTGAAGGCGCGCGCGATCGCGCGGAGGGCGCCGCGGCGGGCCGGGGCCGGCGCGGGGCTGGGTGAAAGGCTTGCCGCGTTCATTTCAACTTGACCCGGGGATCCGCCACACCGTAGATCAGGTCGGTGGCCAGGTTGATCAGCACGACCAGCAGGGTGTAGATCACCATCATGCCCTGCAGCATGGTGTAGTCGCGCTGGTTCAAGGCACCGACGATCAGCTTGCCCAGACCCGGGCGGTTAAAGACGATCTCGGTCAGGACCGAGTTGCCGATCAGCACACCCAGATACAAGCCGACGACGGTGATGATCGGCAGCAGCGCGTTGCGCAGCGCATGACGCCACACCACGATGCCTGCCGGAGCGCCCTTGGCGCGCGCAGTGCGCACATAGTCCTCGGACAACACCTCCAGCATGGCCGAGCGCGTCACGCGCGTGATGTAGGCCGCCATGATGAGACCCAGGGTGAGGGCCGGCAGCGCCAGCGACTGGATCCAGGCCGTGAACGAACCCGACCGGGCCGAGATGACAGGAAACCACTTCAACTGGATCGCAAAGACGATCAGCAGGAGGATGCCCGAGACGAAGGCCGGGAAGGACAGGCCCAGCAGCGACGCCATGCGAATCACGTAGTCGATCCATGAGTTGCGGTTGTTGGCCGCCCAGACGCCCAGCGGCACGCCCAGCACCGCGCCAATCACCAGCGATGCGACGGTCAGCTCGATGGTCCAGCCCAGCACCTTGAGCACCTCCTGGATCACTGGCCGACCGGTCACCAGCGAGACGCCCCAGTCACCGCTGAGCGCGCCTGCCAGAAAGGTGCCGTACTGCGCGAGGATGGGCCGGTTCAGTCCCAGTCGCTCGCGCAGGGCGGCAACGGTGGCGGCATCGGCCTGATCCCCGAGGATCACCAGGGCGGGATCCCCAGGCAGGATGCGGACGATCACGAAGATGATCGTCAGCACCGCAAACAGCGTGACCAGCGCGAAGCCGAGCCGCCGAATGAGATAGGCCGACACGACCGTCGCTCTCCAACGGTCAGCGGATGAACCGGCTCGTTTCCAGAACCTGCGGGCCCAGGTTCAACGCGCCCTTGACGGGGTAGCCCAGGTCCAGGTTGTCCTTCTGAGCCCACATCTGCAGCCGCTCGTTCATCGGGATGGCGCACACTTCGCGGATGATCTTGCGCTGTGCCTCGTGCCACAAGGCGAGCTGCTTGGCCTTGTCCGGCTCGGAGCGTGCCGCGTCGATCTCTGCATCGGCCACCTTGCAGTGAGAGAAGTTGGTCACGCCCGTGGGCGTGCCGACGATGGAGCGCGAGTGGAAGAACTGCGACAGGTAGATGTCGGCCACCGGGAAGCGCGCGGCCTGGAAATGCACCACCTGGCTCAGGTTCTGGCGGATCTGCTGGTGGAACGTGGCGTGCTCCACAGGTGTGATCTCCAGGTTGATGCCGGCGCGTCGCAACTGCGCCTGCACGGCCTCCATGAAGGTCATCATGCCGGGCAGCGTGGTGTGGATGGTCTTGAGCGTGATGCCGTTGGGGTGACCCGCCTCGGCCAACAGCTGCCTGGCCAGTTGCAGGTTGTGCGGCAGCAGCGGCGCATTGGCCAGCGTGCCGGCATAGCCCGAGGGCACGACTGACACCGCCGGGCGAGAGACATCGCGGCCGCGGAACTGGTGAATGCCGTCCCGGTCCAGCGCATGCGCGATGGCCTGGCGGACCTTGAGCTTGTCCAGCGGCGGCATCGTGGTGTTCAGGTGGATCACGGACATCTCCGCCGGGTTGATGGCCAGCGCCTTGACACCGGGTGTTTCAGCCAGCCGACGGAACGGCGTCTGATCCTGCTGGGTGTAGAGCATGTCCAGCTCCCCCGCCTGGAAGGCCAGATCGCGGGAGGCGTCTGAAGGGATCAGACGGTAAAAGACCTCGCGCAGGATCGGCTTGCCGCGAAAGTAGGCGTCGTGGGCCACCAGCTTGCCGTACTGCTGCGGCACGTACTCGGCAAAGGCGAAGGGGCCGGTGCCGATGGGCCGGCGACGAAACCCGTCGTTGCCCATCTGGTCAACGGCGGCCTTGCACACCATGTTGCCGCCGTGGTAATTCATGACCATGCCCAGCAGCGAGGGCAGCACCGTCTTCAACGTGATCCTGACCGTGTACTTGTCAGGGGCCTCGACGTTGTCGAACTGGGTGTAGTCG
>CAILKA010000154.1 GCA_903834645.1 uncultured beta proteobacterium | reverse complement strand
GCCGACGGACAGGTCCTCGCCGCGCCGGCGCCGGTTCTCGCCACGCTGGAGGGCGCCGGGCGCGATCAGGACCTGCCCGTTGGCTTGCTGGCAGAGCTCTTGCGGCACCACGGTGTCCAGCCCCTCGGGCATCACGGCGCCGGTCATGATGCGCACGCACTCGCTGGCGCGAGCCGCCCCTCGTAGGGCGCGCCGGCGTAGACGGTCGCGATGGGTGTCAGAAGGGTGGGTGCATCGCCCGACAGGCCTGCGCCGTCGAAGGCGTAGCCGTCCATCGCCGAGTTGTCGTGCGCGGGCACATCGATGGGCGAGGCCAGGTCGGCGGCGAGCACGCGCCCGGCGGCCGCCTGCAGCGGCAGCGCCTCGTGGCCCTCGACGGGCACGAGCGCCGCCGCGATCGCGCGGCGTGCGTCCGCCACCGTGATCTGGTGGTCACCGGCGGCAACGGGGGAGGGGCCGAGTGCAGGCATGGGCGGGGCAGGTGCAGCCTCTGGATTGTGCCGGCAGCCCACCCGCGACAATGCGCACTGCGATGAGCACCGTTGCCGACAGCCTGCGCCTGGCCCTGGAGTTGATCCTGCACGCCGATCCGGCGTTGCTGCAGGTGGTGGGGCTCTCGCTGCAGGTCAGCGGCACGGCCTGCCTGATCGGCGGCAGTGCCGGACTGGTGCTCGGGGCCTGGCTCGCGGTGGCGCGCTTTCCGGGGCAGCGGGCGGTGGTGTGGGTGCTCAACACGCTGCTGGCTCTGCCTTCGGTGGTGGTGGGGCTCGCGGTGTACCTGCTGCTGTCGCGCGCCGGGCCACTGGGTGCGTGGGGCATCCTCTTCACGCCAGCGGCGATGGTCGTGGCGCAGAGCATTCTCGTGCTGCCCCTGATCGCCGCGCTCACGCGCCGGCTGGTGCTCAACTCGATGCGCGAGGGCGGTGACCAGTTGCGCTCGCTGGGTGCGCGCCCGCTCATGGCCGCCCTGCTGCTGCTCGTGCACGAGCGCGTGGGGGTGCTGACGGTGAGCCTGACCGCCTTTGGCCGCGCCATTTCGGAGGTGGGGGCGGTGATGATCGTGGGCGGGAACATTGCCGGCGTGACGCGGGTGATGACGACGTCGATCGCACTGGAGACCAGCAAGGGTGACCTGCCGCTGGCGCTGGCGCTGGGCCTGGTGCTGCTGGCGGTGGTGGGCGTGGTCAACGGTGTGATCGGGCTCGTCCAGGGCTTCGGGCGCCAGGCGCCGCAGGCCTTGGCATGAACGCGCCTGCCCCGCTCATTGCGCTGCGTGCCGCCAGTGTGCGTTTTGGTCGCGTGGCGGCGCTGCAGGACATCGACCTGGAGGTGCAGGCGGGCGAGCGTATCGCGCTCGTGGGCGCCAACGGCTCGGGCAAGACAACGCTGCTGCGCCTGCTCCACGGCACCCTCGAGCCCGACGCAGGCGTGCGCGAGGTGGCCGCCCAGGCAGGCCGAGCGCGGGCAGCCACTCAGCCGCTTGGGGCGATGCTCTTCCAGCGTCCCTTCCTGCTGCACCTGTCGGCGCACGCCAACGTGCGGCTGGCGCTGTGGCTGCGCGGCGTGCCGCGGGCCGAGCATGCCGAGCGCAGCGCGCAGGCGCTGGCCCGCGTGGGGCTGCTGGCGCAAGCCCGGCGCCCGGCCCGCGAGCTCTCAGGCGGGCAGCAGCAGCGCCTGGCACTGGCGCGTGCCTGGGCCACGCGCCCGCCCGTGCTCTTCCTCGACGAGCCCACCGCGAGCCTGGACCCGACGGCCAAGCGCGAAGTGGAGGCCCTGATCCAGACCTTCGCCGAAGAAGGGCTCACCGTCGTGCTCAGCACGCACAACCTCGGCCAGGCCAAGCGCCTGGCCACGCGTGCACTCTATCTCGAGGCGGGCCGCCTGCTGGTGGACCTGCCGGTGGAGCGCTTCTTTCGCGATGCGCTTCCCGCGCCCGCGGCGCACTTCCTGAAGGGAGAACTACCTTGGTGAATACGGCTCAACGGGCTCGGCCACTCCTCTCGAAACCGTCCAGGCTCTTTCGGATGGCCCTGGGATCGCTCGCTTGGCTGGCGCTGTCTGTGATGTCGGCCGTGCCGGCGGCGGCGCAGGAGCGCTTCATCGTGCTCGCCTCCACCACCTCCACCGAGCAGTCGGGCCTGTTCGGCCACATCCTGCCCGCCTTCAGGCAGGCCAGCGGCATCGAGGTGCGCGTGGTGGCCTTGGGCACCGGCCAGGCGCTCGACGCGGCGCGCCGGGGCGATGCCGATGCCGTGCTCGTGCACGATCTGGCCGCGGAGCAGAAGTTCGTTGCCGAGGGCTTCGCGACGCAGCGACGCGATGTGATGCACAACGATTTCGTGCTCGTGGGCCCGGCACCGGACCCGGCCAGGGTGGCAGGCCGCGACATCACGGCCGCCCTGTCGCGCCTGGCCGCGAGCCCGTCGCCCTTCATCTCACGCGGCGACCGCAGCGGCACGCACGCCGCCGAGTTGCGGCTGTGGCAGCGGGCCGCCATCGATCTGGCCACCCGCAAGCCCGCCGGCTACCGGGAGTGCGGCTGCGGGATGGGGCCGGCCCTGAACATGGCGGCCGCCATGAGCGCCTACGTGCTCACGGATCGCGGCACCTGGCTCGCCTTTCGCAACCGGGGGGAGCTGAAGGTGCTCGTGGAGGGCGACCGCAGCCTCTTCAATGCCTACGGCGTGATGGTGGTGAACCCGGCGCGCCATCCCCACGTGAAGCATGTGCTCGCGCAGGCCTTTGCCGACTGGCTTGTCTCGCCTGCGGGCCAGGCGTCGATCGCCTCGTACCGCATCGGGGGCGAGCCGCTCTTCTTTCCAGGCGCGGCTCGCTGATCGGGCTTGTGCCGGGCGCAGTTTGAGGATCCTACGCGCCTCGATCGCGTAACCTCCCACTCCGCAATGTCCTCGCCCGCCTCGCAGCTCTCCTCCTGCCTCCGCGAAGCCGCGCCGGTTGCCCGCACGGCCGACGAATGGGCCGGTGTGGCCGCGCAGTACCTCAAGGAGGGCGAGCGGCCGCAGGCGATCGATGCATTGCGAGCGGCTGTCTCGCTCGATCCCGCCCATGGTGCAGCCGGGCTTCTGATCACCACGCTGCACGAGTCGGGGGACGTCGAGGAGGCCTTCGCACGGGGTCAGCGCTACCACCGGGAGGGGCCGCGTAACCCGCGGGCGCTGTTTCGCTTCGGGTGGCTGCTGGCCTTCATCGGCGAGATTGACCCTGCGCAGGCGCTCTTTCGCGACCTCGTGGTGCTGGACCAGGGAGGCCTCTACGAGGCCTGGGGCAACGGCGAGCTCGCGCACCTGGCGCGCGCGCGGGGCGATGCGCGCGCAGCCGTCTCGTTCATGGAGCGTGCCGTGGCGGCCCAGCCTGGCGACATGATCTCGCGCGTGGGCCTGGCGCAGATGATGGTCGAAGCCGGGCAGGCGAGTGCGGCTGTGCCCCTGCTCGAGGCGGAGCTTGCGGCGCAGCCGGCTGCGCGCGGCTACGGTGGGATGCCGGCCGCGCTGGTGCTGGGCTGGGCGCTGCGCCTGCTCGGCCACGAGACCACCGCGAACCGTTGGCTCGACGCGCTGGAGTCCACGCTCCTGGCGGCACGCCCGGACCACGCTGCTCGGCAACTGGGCATGGAGCCGATGCAGATGTTGCGGCAACTCGCGTACCTGGCCGTTCGTGGCCGGCATGAAGAGGCCCTCGAGCTGGCGCAGCGCACGGACCGCATTGCCCTCTACGGCGCACCCGACCCCCGCGACGGGATGCTCGCGCCGCTCATCGGTGAGCCACGCTGGACGGCCCTGCTGACGCGCTCGTGGGACGACATCGATGCGCAGCGACTGCGGCTGGGTTTGCGCCGGCTCGACCGGCCTGCACCATGAACGGCGTGAGCGTCGCCTCATCCTGGCGCGCAGTCTTTCCCATCCCTCCGCGGATTGAGATCAAGCCCGAGGGCGCGTCCGCCGGCACCACCTGCCGGAGCTGGCCTGCCAAGGTCCTTCCGGGAGCCCGCACCATGACGACGCCCGCAACGCTCGAACACCACGGACACGCCGACCGCCTGGCCTGCGATCTCGCGCGCCTCCTGCGCGGCTGCGTCACGACGCTGGCCCTGGCACTGGCCGCCACCGCACACGCCCAGACCGCTCCCCCGGCCGACGCCCGCGTGCTCAACGGCATCGACGTCTGGGAAAAGTCGGGCTTTGCGCCGCTTCAGGGCCTGCGCGTGGGCCTCGTGACCAACCACACCGGGCGCAACCTGCAAGGGCGGCCCACCATCGATGTGCTCAAGGAGGCCCGCAACGTTCAACTGGTGGCCCTCTTCTCGCCCGAGCACGGCATCCGCGGCGAGCTGGACCAGGAGAACATCTCCGACTCCGTCGACGAGAAGACCGGCCTGCCGATCCACTCGCTCTATGGCAAGACGCGACGGCCCACGCCCGAGCAGTTGAAGGGGCTCGATGCGCTGGTGTTCGACATCCAGGACATCGGCGCCCGTTTCTACACCTACATCTCCACGCTGCAGCATGTGCTGGAGGAGGCGGCCAAGGCGGGC
>CAILKA010000153.1 GCA_903834645.1 uncultured beta proteobacterium | reverse complement strand
GCCGACCGGGGCTACGTGATGGATTCGGGCGAGATCACCATGGATGGCCCGGCACGCGAGCTGCTGGACGATCCCCGCGTGCGCGCGGCCTACCTCGGGGGCTAGCCAGCCCGCGGCCGCCCGCCTGGCTGGCGAGTCGAATCCTCCTGGCGCGGCACGATCTTCACCTTCACCGCCTGCACGTCGCCACGCGAGGCCTGCAGCCGCTCGGCCAGGCGTGGCAGGAGCTGCCGCACTTTGGCTGCGCTCGCGTTGCCCGCCGCAAAGAGCGTCCACGTGCCGTCCTGAAGGGGTCCCGGACGCAGCTGCGAGGCCAGCCCCGAGGGCAGCAGCGGCTCGATCAGCGCGTAGCAGGCCTGCGCCTCGCGGTGCCCGGCCAGCACCCCGGCCACGGTGGGCGCTGCCTGCAGGGCCTCGGAGAGGCTGCGCGCCAGCGGGTTGGGGGCGTGGCGGCGCGACGGCTGCAAGTACCGGCCCGGGTCGCTCAGCCCGCAGCCTGGGCCTTGTCGGCCTCGGTGACGAAGCTGTCGGCGTAGAACTCCTGCGGCGGCAGGCCGCAGCGGGCGATGAAGTCGCGCTGCGCGGCATCCACCATCACTGGCGCACCGCAGGCGTAGACGTGGTGCCCCGACAGATCGGGCAAGTCCTGCATCACGGCCTGATGGACGAAGCCGGTGCGCCCGTTCCAGGCGTCCTCCGGCCGGGCGTCACTGAGCACCGGCACGTAGCGCAGCCAGGGCAGCTCGCCAGCGGCCTGCAGCGCCCACTCGTGCAGGTACAGGTCAGCCTTGGCGCGGCAGCCCCAGTAGAGGACGGCCGCGCGGGTGTTGCCCTGGTGGGCCATGTGCTCGATGAGTGCCTTGATGGGCGCGAAGCCCGTGCCGCTGGCCAGCAGCACGAGGGGCTTGTCGGAGTCCTCGCGCAGGAAGAAGCTGCCGAAGGGCCCCTCCAGGCGCAGGATGTCCTTCTCCTTCATCGTGGAGAAGACCTGGTCGGTGAACTTGCCGCCGGGCATGTGGCGGATGTGCAGCTCGATGGCGGGCGGCGTGCCCAGCAGGTGCGGCGCGTTGGCCATGCTGTAGCTGCGCCGTGCGCCGTCGCGCAGGATGAACTCCACGTACTGGCCCGCACGGTACTGCAGGTTCTGGTTGGCCGGCAGCTGCAGCCGGACCACGGCCACGTCCGGAGCCGGGCGCTCGATGGACATCACGCGGCAAGGCAGCTTGAGCACCGGGTGCTCGCCGGCCCCCACCACGGCGCGCGCCTCGACCACGCAGTCGGACTGCGGCGTGGCGCAGCAGGTCAGGATGAGGCCGGCAGCCTCCTCGTCGGCCGACAACGCCTTGTGCTGGTGCGCGCCGTGGATCACACGGCCCTCGAGCAGCCGGCTCTTGCACGAGCCGCAGGCACCATCGCGGCAGCCATAGGGCAACCCGATGCCCTGGCGGATCGCCGCGGCGAGGATGCGTTCGTCGCGGTCGACGGTGAAGGTGCGCCCGGAGGGCTGAAGCGTGACGGTCAGGCTCATGAGGCGGGAGGGTCGGACGCAGCGCGGTGGCACCCGTACACTGCAAACCGCCATTGTGCCTGCCTGCAAAGCCTGACCGTGCGCGCTGACCTCTCCCGGACGGGCCGACGGCCGACGCTGCTGATCGTCGGCTGCGGCGATGTCGGCCTGCGCGTGCTGCGTGCGCTGGGCCCGCACTGGCGCGTGCACGTGCTGACTTCCACGCCCGCGCGCGTGCCGGAACTGCGTGCGGCCGGAGCCTGCCCGATCGTGGGGAACCTGGACGACCCTGCCACCCTCGGGCGGCTGGCCGGCCTGGCCGAGCGGGTGCTGCACCTGGCGCCGCCCCCTGGCCAGGGCAGCACCGACCCCCGCACGGCCGCCCTCGTGCGTGCCCTGTGGCGCGGGGGGCGCACCCGGCGCCTCGTCTACGGCAGCACGAGCGGTGTGTATGGCGATTGCGCCGGTGCGTGCATCGACGAGACGCGGCGTGTCGCCCCTTCGACGGCACGCGCGCAGCGGCGGGTCGACGCCGAGGCGCGGTTGCGCCACTTCGGACGCGCCACCGGATGCACCGTGACGGTGCTGCGCATCCCGGGCATCTACGCCCTTGACCGCCCGGGTGGCGATCCGCGCGAGCGGCTGCGCCGCGGCGTGCCTGTGCTGCAGGCCCAGCACGATGTGTACACCAACCATGTGCATGCCGACGACCTGGCTCGCGCGTGCATCGCCGCGCTCCTGCACGGCCTCCCCCAGCGCATCGTGCACGCCTGCGACGACGGCGGGCTGAAGATGGGCGAGCACTACGATCTCGTGGCCGACCTGTGCGGCCTGCCGCGTCCGGCGCGCGTCACACCTGAGGAGGCCGCAGTGCAGCTCGGGCCGATGGCGATGAGCTTCCTGGGCGAATCCAGGCGCTTGGCCAACGACCGGCTCACGCGCGAGTTGCGGGTGCGGTTGCGCTACCCGACGGTGCGCGAGGCGCTGCAGGCGCTGCAGGCGCAGCCGAGCGCGGGGCCCGTGCCTACACCCCCTGGGCGCGCCTGAAAGTCTTCATGCGGTCGACGCTGTAGACCTTCAGCGTCTGGCGCGCGCCCTCGCGCAGGACCTCGAGCACCACCTCGCGCTCAGGCGGCCCCTTGCTCCACAGCGCCTGGTACAGCGCCGCCAGTTCCAGCACCGGCAGCCCGTCCACCCGTTCGATGGTGTCACCGGGCTGCAGCCCGGCCACGTCGGCCGGGCTGTCGTCGTTGACCCGCACCACGCGCAAGCCCGCAGCGGTCTCCTGGCAATGCACGCCCAGCCACGGACGCTCACTGGCCGTGCTGTGGCCGCGCAGACGCAACTCGTCGAGGATCGGCAGGAGCAGGTCGGTGGGCACGAAGACATTGCCGCTCTGGCGCGGCGTGCTTGCCAGGGCACCCTGGGCCAGGAAAAGCGAGCCGATGCCCACCAGCTCGCCGCGGCCGTTGAAGAGCCCTGCACCGCTTTGGTCGCGACGCGCGGGCGCGGTGTACAGAGCCTGCTCGAGGTGGTACTCCCAGCTGCCCGAGAAGGGCCGGCGCTCGAGCAGGCGTACGGCCGTCACCAGGCCCTGCGACCCGCCGCTGACGAAGGCCAGCGGCTCTTGCGCCGCCAGCGCCGCCGCCCGACCCAACGGCGCAGCCTCGATGCGCAGCGGCGCCAGCGCCTGCACCAGCCCGAAGCCCGTGGCCACGTCGTAGGCGACGACCCGTGCCGGCACACGTCGCCCGTCATCGGGCAGCAGCACCACGGTGTCTGCCTCGAGCACGAGGTAGCCGATGGTCAGCACCAGGCCATCGGCCCCGATCACCACGCCCGAGCCCGTGCGCTGCGCGCCCAGCGTTGCGCTGGATCGCGCGTCGTCAAGCGCCTCGACCTCGATTCCGATCACGGCGTCGCTCGCACGCTGGAGTGCGCGCGAGGCTTCCTCCACCGCACTCGCGTGGGCCGGTGCCAGGCCGACCACCAGGGCGGCTGCCCCGCAGGCCCAGGCACCACGAGAGACCGCCGCCAGGCGCGGGAGCCAGGAGGCGGCTCGCAGGAATGCGAAAAGTTTCATCGTGCGACCCTCAAGCACGCAGCGTGCCAGTAGCTGCAGCCTCTCACCGGAACCGGCTGCAAGTCCATCCCGCGAACCCGGACTCCGACTTCGCCCGGCAGCACCCGGGCCAGATGGGGGGTAGACCTGTCATCGCCGGCGCCCGAAGGGCCCTCGGCCGCGCCAGTAGGAGATCAGCAGCCAGGCCCCGAGCATGCCTCCCAGGTGGGCAAAGTGGGCAATGCCGGTGCCGCCGAGGAACCCGAGCATCAGCTCGAGCCCCCCGAAGACGAACACGAAGGTGCGCGCCTTCATGGGGATCGGCGGGAACAGCGGCATGATGGTGCGGTTCGGGAACAGCATGCCGAAGGCCAGCAAGAGCCCGAAGAGCGCGCCCGATGCGCCCACGGTGGGCACCTTGGATCCCGTGAGCATCGTCACGGCCAGCTGCACGAGCGCGGCAGCCAGGATGCACGCCAGCAGGAAGTGCATGTAGCGCCGCCCGCCCCACAGGCGCTCGATCTCGCTGCCGAACATCCACAGGCCGAGCATGTTGAAGAACAGGTGCAGCATGTCTCCGTGCAGCAGCGCATAGCTCAGCAGCTGCCAGGGCATGAAGCGGCCGCTGGTGAGCGGCCACAGCGCGAGCCAGGCCTCCAGGTGCAGGAACAGGTTCAGGCAGAAAGCCGCCACGCAGGTGAGCAGCAGCGCGCGGGTGATCGGGGGCATCGGGGGCATGGGGCGTCCTCGGCAACCGGGTTTGTAGCATGAAGGTTGCGCCGCAGCCGTCCTATCATCCCCGCGCCATGGACGCCTCCTCACGCCAAACCCCGCCCGCCACCCGCCACGACTGGCGCTTTTTCCGCACCGGCGGCTTCGACCAGGTCCGCATCGACCGCGCGCAGGATCTGCGCCAGCTCGACACGCTCGACCAGAAGCTGTGGGCGGTGCTCGCCTGCCCAAGCTCGGGGCTGGAGTTCGACAGCCGCACGCTCGAGCTGCTGGACACCAACCGCGAGGGGCATGTCGGAGCCACCGAGATCCGCGAGGCCGCGCGCTTCGTCTGCGCCGCGCTGCGCGATCCCGGGCTGATCTTCGAGCCCGGCGACTCGGTCGCGCTGGCGGACTTCGACGCCTTGCAGCCCACGGGCGCGCAACTGGCCGCCACGGCGAAGCAGGCCCTGGCCTACCTGGGCAAGCCCGATGCCGTCTCGATAGACGTGGCCGACCTGGCCGATTCGTCGAAGCTGTTCGAGCCAGGCCATCTCAACGGAGACGGGATCGTGCCGGCCGAGCTGGCCCCCGACGCCTGGCTGGCGGAGGCGATCACGCTGATCGGCAGCACCCTCGGCCCGCGCGCCGACCGCAGCGGCGCGCCGGGGATCGACCGGGCGATGCTCGACACCTTCATGGCCGACGCCCGCGCGGTGTGTGCCTGGCACGACCGAACCCAGGACGGGGCAGGGGCCATCCTCGCGCTGGGCGAGGCCACTGGCGAGGCGGTGGCGGCCTTCGACGCCGTGCAGGCCAAGGTCGACGACTGGTACACGCGTTGCCGCCTGGCGGCCTACGACGCCCGTGCGGCCGATGCACTGAACCCGGCCGATGCCGTCTACGCCGGGCTGTCGGGCGAGGCCCTGTCGGCCGACCACGAGGGCGTGGCGGCTCTTCCGCTGGCGCGCGTGGCTGCAGGGGCGGCGCTGCCGCTGCGCGAGGGCCTCAACCCGGCCTGGCAGGTGCGCATCGCTGCGTTGCGCGAGCAGGTGGTGGCGCCGCTGCTGGGCACGCGTGACACGCTGGACGCCGCCAGCTGGGCCGACGTGGCCGCGCGGCTGCAGGCCTGGCGCCAGTGGCAGGCCGACCGGCCCCTGACGCCTGTGGCGAGCGTGCCGGCCGCAACGCTGCGCGCGCTGCTCGACTCGCAGGCGCAGACGCGCCTGGAGGAGCTGATCGCGCGCGACGAGGACGCCGACACCGCAGCCGAGGAACTCGAGGCGCTGGAGAAGCTGCTGCGCCTGCGCCGCGACTTCGCCACGCTGCTGCGCAACTTCGTGAACCTGGCCGATTTCTACGACCCGTCGTGCTGGGCCGTCTTCCAGGCCGGCACCCTCTACCTCGACCAGCGCAGCTGCGACCTCGTGCTGCGTGTCACGGACATGGCCCGCCACGCCGCGATGGCGCCGTTGTCGGGCACCTACCTCGTGTACTGCCAGTGCACGCGCCCGGGCGAGACGCCCATCACGATCGTCGCAGCCATGACGGCCGGCACCGCCGACGACATGATGGTGCCGGGCCGCAACGGTGTGTTCTACGACCGCGCGGGTCAGCCCTGGCAGGCGAGCGTGGTGCGCATCGTCAGCAACCCGATCAGCGTGCGCGAGGCCTTCTGGGCGCCCTACAGGCGCGTGTCGAAGATGATCGGCGACCAGGTGCAGAAGTTCGCCGCCACCCAGGACAAGGCCGTGGACGCGCGCGCAGGCGCCGGCATCGCCGACGCCAGTCAGACCTTGACGGCGCCACCAGCCTCGGCTTCGAAGGCTGCCAAACCAGCGGCCAAGGCAGCCGCGCCGGCTTCCAAGGCCGCTGGCACGGCCGCTGCAGCGGCGCCAGCCACGGCGCCTCCTGCTGCGCCGCCCTTCGACATCGCCAAGTTCGCCGGCATCTTTGCCGCCATCGGCCTGGCGATCGGGGCCCTCGGCACGGCGATGGCCGCCATCGTGACGGGCTTCCTCTCGCTGCCGCTGTGGAAGATGCCGCTGGTGGTCGCGGGCATCGTGGCGCTGATTTCCGGGCCCTCGATGCTCCTGGCCTGGCTCAAGCTGCGCCGGCGCAACCTTGGCCCCCTGCTGGATGCCAACGGCTGGGCGGTGAACATCCGCGCCCGCATCAACCTGCCCTTTGGCGCGTCGCTGACGCAACTGCCGCAGCGCCCCGCCAGCGCGCTCCTGTCAGGCAGCGACCCCTTTGCCGAGGAAGGCGTGGCGTGGCAGCGCTGGCTGGTGGTGGCCTTCGTCCTGCTCTTGGCCTTTGCCGGCCTGGTCTGGTGGCAGTGAGCAGGCCGCTCAGCGCGGCAGCGACTCGACCTCGCTGCGCCAGCGCTCGAGCAGGCGGCGTCGCTCGGCCGACGAGCCGTACTTCTCGAAGTCGTAGCGGATCAGCCGCACGTTGTCCATGCTCGGGATGCGCGGGTCGGGCTTGAAGGTGCGGTTGGCCGGCGATTGCAGGCTGTTGGCCCGGGCGCCGATGCCCTGGCCCACGGGGCTCATCAGCCAGTCGTAGTAGCGCCGCGCGGCTTCCGCGTTGCGGCTGCCCTTGACGAGGGCGATGCCCCCGATCTCGTAGCTCGTGCCCTCGCAGGGCGCGGCGGTGGCCACTGGGTACTTGTTGTGGCGCCAGGCGTCGAAGCCAAAGATGAAGCTGATGCCGATGGCCACTTCGCCCTTGCCCACGTTGGGCGCCTGCGCGGTGCCGCTGCGCGTGTAGGTGGTGACGTTGCGGTGCAGGGCCTTCATGTAGTCGAAGGCCTTGTCCTCGCCCATCAGCTGCACCAGGCCGGCCAGGATCGTGTAGGCCGTGCCGCTGGAGGCCGGGTGGGAGATCTCGATCTCGCCCTTGTAGACGGGCTTGACCATGTCGGACCAGCACTTGGGCTCGGGCAGCTTCTTCTTCTTGAGGAGCTCGGTGTTCCAGCCAAAGCCGATGGCGCTCGTGTAGAACCCCCCGACCATGTTCTGCGACATCGCGTACTGGCGCACCGCCCAGGCGTGCAGGTCGTTGATGTAGTCGGGCCGGTAGGGCTGCAGCAGCCCGGCCTCGGCGGCCTGCAGGAAGGGGTCTCCGGTGCCGCCCCACCAGATGTCGGTCTTGGGGTTGGCGGCCTCGGCGCGCAGTTGCGCGAGCGCCTCGCCCGTGGGCTTGCGCGTCTGCAGCACGCGGATGCCGGTGGCCTTCTGGAACTCCAGGGCCGCGAGCTCACACCAGGCCTGGTCGGTGCTGCACAGGGCGGAGACCGTGCCCTGGGCATGGGCGGGGGCGAAGGCCAGCAGGCCCAGCGAGGCCAGCGCGAGCATCCAGGCGTTGCGGGGGCGGCTCATCTTTGGGCTCCGGCGTGCGTCAGGGTTGGTGCCCGCGGCCAGACTCGAACTGGCACGCCTTGCGGCGGCGGATTTTGAGTCCGCTACGTCTACCGATTTCGTCACGCGGGCAATTGGGGCGAGGGTGCGCCCGGGGCGGAAGTATCGCACTGCCGCGCCGGCCCGGACGCATCGGTCAGGCGGTGGCCCCCTCGTGGTCGCGCTGCCTGGCCCACCGCAGCGCCAGCAGCGCGAGCCCCATGCCCAGCGGCGCGTCGACGAAGGTGGTGTAGAAGAGCCACGCGTCCTTGCTCAGCCACTGCGTGGCCAGCAGGTTCAGCAGCGCCATCGTCAGGCCGAGCCCGGCCACGCCCATCGCGAGGCGGCGCGGATCGAGCGACCAGCCCACCGCGTAGCGTGCCATGCGCACCCCGAAGTAGCGGCCCCGGTTCAGCAGCGCATCGCCCAGGATCAGGCTGGCGATCAGCAGGCCGAGGATGGTCCCCTTGAGCTGCACCAGTTTCTCCTCCTGGAACAGCAGCGAGAAGCCTGCCGACAGCAGCAGCGTGAAGACGCCGAAAGCCGCCAGCCCCCCGAGCAGGTCGACCTTCACGAAGCGCTGTGCCACCACCACCGACAGGCCCGCCGCTGCGCCCACGAGCGCGGCGGTGGTGAGGTTGCCTGTGGCCTTGCTGACGACGAAGAAGAGCAGGGCGAGTGCGATGTCGACGTACAAGGATGGCTTGCTGCGCTGCCACTGCTCGCGGTCACGCTGCTGCTGGGCCTGCATCTGCTGCACGCGCTCGGGTGTCATCGGCCCCTGGCCCTTGAGCAGCGGCCAGGCGAGTGTGCGTCCCGGGTGGCTCTCGTGCACGGTACGGCCCTCCACGCGCACGGCGATGCCCGCCGACCACCAGCTGACGTAGCCCGTTTCCACCTCGAGCCGTGAGCCGTCGGCCAAGGTGTGGCGCAGCACGTGGTTGCGGTAGTCGGCTGCGCCCGGGCTGATCGTGGTCTCGTCCCGAGCCAGCTCCTGCTGCCCGCGCAGGAGGCGGCTGCGCAGGCGGGTGAGGCCGGTCTCGATCAGGACGACAAGGGCCTCACCGTGAACGGTGAAGGGCCGGCGGTAGGTCCACAGGTTCATCGGGCTCAAGGCTGCAGGCCCAGCCGCTGTGCCGCCAGGCGCGGGTGGACCAGGTTCACGCGACCCTTGCGCTCGGCGCTGTCGACGATCGCCTGGCGCACCTGCGCTACCGTGAGCTCGGGCCTGAGCGCGAAGAGCTTGGCAGCCAGGTTGGCCACCTGGGGGCTGGCCATGCTGGTGCCGCTGAACCGCACGCGATCGCCGCCGGGCAGCAGGCTCTCCACCTCGAAGCCGTTGGCGTGCACCACCACCGTCTTGCCGAAGGTGGAGAAGCTCGTCTCCTCGCCGGCCTTGTCCACTGCGCCCACGGTGAGGAGGTTGGGCAGGTTGAGCCCCGCCGGGATGTACTCCTGAAAGTCCGCGTTGTTGTCCTCGTTGCCCGAGCCGGCCACGAAGAGGATGTCGGGAGCCGAGGCGATGGCCTCGCGCAGCGCGTCGCGCTCGATCGCGAAGAGCCTGCGGGCCATCTGCTTGCGCTCTTCGGGGCTGGCGCCCATGTTGTGCCAGGCGAGCATGCCCTCGTAGGCGGAGGCGCCGTAGCGCCAGCTCATGTTCACCACGCGAAGCTTCTGGTCCTTGAAGGCCTGCACGATCTGCCGGTAGGCGGCGGCCGTGCGCTGCGAGAGTTCCTCGGTGGGCTTGACGGGCTCGCTGCGGTGCTCCCAGAGCATCGTGGCCGTGTAGACCCGTGCGTAGGGGTTGCCCTCCACCGCGATGCCTGCCACGTGCGTGCCGTGGGTGTAGACGCTGGCCAGGCTCAGCTCTTCCTGGAAGGACTTGACGCGGGCCGGGTCCAGCGTGGCCACCGTCTGCTTGAGCAGCCGCGCGTCATCGGTGTCGAGCGCGGCCTGCAGGTCCATGGCACCCTTGACGAGCTTCTTGAGCTGCGGCCAGCGTGCCTGCGCATCGCCCAGCGGGCGCAGCAGGTCCTGCGAGGGGCGCGACTCGCGGTCGAAGGCGATGCCTCGGCCGGCGGTGGCCTTGAACAGGCTGAGGTCCACGCCCGAGTCCCAGATGCCCACACCGACCTCGCTGGCGCGCGCCGTCGGGGCGATGGCGAACTGGCGCGGCGTCCAGACGTCGGCCTTGGCGGCTTGGGTGCGCGACTGCGCGTCCACCACCGTCTGCAGGCCGGCCACGATGGCGCCCTTGAGCGGCACGACGAGCTCGCTTTGCAGCCGCGCCCCGACGATGGAGCCCACCAGGCCCTCGGGCACGGTCATGGCCATGTTGCGGGCCATCACGTCCACCTGCTGCTCGAAGCTGCCTTTGACGAGCGCCGGGTTGAGCAGCTCCATCTGCCCCTTGAAGGACTTGATGCCGTCACCCGCGTCGGTCCAGTTCATGGCGCCGTAGCGCTTGCGCACTTCCTCCTGCACCCAGGCCGCGTCGCGCCGGCCGGTCTGCTGCTCGGCCAGGATCAGCGCCATCGTGCCGGTGGTGGCACGCGGGCCGGGCTTGTCCTGCAGGCCCTTGAGCCGCTCCACGAGCGCGGGCACGGCGGCCCAGTCGCCGCGGAACTGCACCAGGCTCAGCAGGGCGCCGTAGTAGCCGCGCAGCGTGGCGGCGTCCTGGATGTCGAAACTCGCCAGGTCTTCGCGCAGGTTCTTCTCCAGTGCATCGGCCAGCGCCTGCACCTCCGCGCGCGGGGCTTCCAGGTACTGGCTCGGCAGCTTGTCGAGCTTGACGACGCGCCGGGGCAGCTGATCGGCCGATGTGATGACCTGGCGGGCGGTGGCTGCAGGCGCGGTGCTCGAGCCGGCTGCGGCGGGCTGCGCGTGCAGCGAGTGGGTGGCCACAGCCATGAGGCCGGCCAGGGACAGGGCGTTCAGGCGTAGAGGTGACATGGCGGGTCTCGCAAGGGTTGGTGTCAAGCGTAGGCACATCGTCGCGACATGGCCGCGCGCGGGGAAGCGCCGTGCGACGAGTGCGCGCAGGGCGGGGCTGAACGGCGGGTTTGCCGGTGCGGGTGTGTGGCCGCCTTCAGGCCGGCTCGTCCTGCGGCTCGCTGGGCAGCTGCCAGGCCAGCACCATCGACGGCAGGGCGACCAGGCTCATGAGGAAGGACATGTGCAGGCCCGACCAGGAGGCCATCCGAACCACCTCGCGGATCGCCTGTGGCATCACGCCGCCCTCGGCCAGGGCCATGACCAGCAGCACGAAGAGCACGGCCAGGGTCGACATCCAGCGGTAGGCCACCACGTAGGCGGCGTTGCGCAGGGCGATCTGCCGCTCATCGAGCAGTTCGTCGGGGGCTTCCGAGACGATGCGCACCGACTTGCGCAGCTGCAGCCACACGATCACGGCCGCCACCAGCAGGGCCGCCTCCAGGTAGCTGAAGACCTTGCGCTCGCTGGGCGAGGTGGCGACCGTCATGGCGGGGGACGTGAGCTCGCCCAGCTGCAAGAAGGGGCTCGCGAAGAGGGTCACCAGCACCGCCACGCAAAGGGCCACGAGGGCCCGGCGCGGCCCCTGCCGCCGCAGGGCACTGGGCCGCCGGTCGTCGAGCTGCTTGCGCACCTCTTTCCGGGACACCCCTTCCACCCAGTAGAAGCGGTCTTTGGATTCGCGCTCGTCGGTCATGCCGGGCTCCTCGGTTTCAGGTCTTGGAAAGGGTCCACGGAAAAGAGCTCCTCCACCCCGGCTCCCAGCACCTGTGCCAGGCGCAGCGCGAGCGTCAGGCTCGGGCTGTACTCGCCGCGCTCGAGGTAGCCGATGGTCTGGTAATGGACCCCCACTGCATCGGCCAGTTGCTGGCGCGTCAGGCCTCGCGCCATGCGTGCCTGCTCGATGCGGTTGAAGAGGGGCTCCTCCTTGTTGCGTCCCATGGATGTAGTATGAATGCTAAGTAGCATGAATGCTATAAATCCCGAGTCAGTGGTGGGGTTGCTGAGGCAGCATGAATGTCGTAGTTACGTAATAACGTAAACTAAAGTCATGCACACCTTTCCGCTCGAACAGCGCTTGCTCGCCCTCGAGGCCCGAATGCGGGCCCTGGAGGCCCTTGTTGCACCGCGAGGCGACGAAGCGTCCCCCGGCTACGCCACGGTAGCGCCCTCCCACCCGCCTGCCGCCGCGGGCACGGAGCCTCCCGCGCCCCCCGAATCAGGCGAGGAGGGTGCCCTGTGGGCTCTGGGCGGCCTGTTGCGCCGCCTGGGTGCTGGGCAGGGCGGCGTGGTCTACGCGGGTCGCTACAGCCACCCCGCCGGGGGTGAGGTGCAGTGGCAGATGGGCCGGCCGCAGCAAGTCCTGCTCGACGAAGACTGGAGCGAGCTCGCGCCCCGCCTGGCCGCCCTCGGGCACCCGGTAAGGCTGCGGCTGGCGCAGTTGCTGCTCCAGGGCATGGGTGCGGTGGCTGATCTCGCAGCACAGCCCGGCATGGGCACGAGCGGGCAGCTCTACCACCACCTGCGTGAACTCGAGGCCACAGGCTGGCTGCACTCGCCGCAGCGGGGCGTGTACGCGCTGCGGCCCGAGCGCATCGTGGCACTGATGGCGGTCCTGACGGCGGCGCGCCAATGAGGCCGCTCCTGCTCGGCCGCGCCGTGGCGGCCCTGGCCATGGTGCTGGCGATCAGTCTCGGGGCGGGCGGTGGCGCCCGAGCGGCCGAGCCTTTTGCCGGTCAGCGAGAGCTGCTGCAGCAACGGCTCAGCACCCCGGCAGGGCAGGCCTTGCCGTTGGCCAGTGCGCTCGTGGTCGGGCGACTGGGCGAGGGCGAGCCCGAGCTGCTCCTGCTGGGCACCCCGGCGCACGGAGGGGCGCCGCTCGCGCGCGACGCGCGCTTCGAGCACGGCTCGGTGACCAAGGCCCTGGTCGGCAGCCTGCTGGCGAAGATGGCGGCACAGGGCCGCCTGGGCCTGGATGACCCGGTCGGGCGCTGGGTGCCCGAGTTGAACGGCACGCCCGCGGGCGGCCTCACGCTGCGCAGCCTGGCCACGCACCACTCGGGCTTGCCGAGGGTGCCGATGTCGGTGGCCTTCCTGTGGTCGAGCATGCGCGACCCGCGCGACCCCTACCGGCACTACAGCGTGGCCGACCTGCTGTCTGACCTGCGTGCGTGGACACCTCCTGCGCAAACCGAATTCGCGTACTCCAACCTGGGCTTTGCGCTCCTGGGCCTGGCGCTCGAACGGGCCGCCACGCAGCCCCTGGCGCACCTGATGGCCAGCGAAATCCTGCAGCCTGCCGGCGCCTCGGGTGCCGGGCTGGAGGCCGAACTCGCTGCGGGCCAGATCCAGGGCTACGACGCCAGCGGGCGGGCCACGCCCGCCTGGAATCCGGGTGCGTTTGCCGGGGCCGGGGCGCTGCGTGCCAACGCGCCGCAGATGCTCGCGCTGCTGGAGGCCGCGCGGCTCGGCCGCGCGCCCTTCGACGCCGGGGCGCAGCTCGAGCAGGCCCGGCGCCACGCCACGGGTTCGGTGGGCCTGGGGTGGATGCGCACCGAGAAGCACGGTGACCGCATCGTCTGGCACAACGGGGGTACCGGCGGGTTCAGGAGCTTCTTCGGCTACAGCGAGCTCAGCGGGCGCGCCGTGATGCTGATGGCCAATGGCACCCTCGATCTCGACGGCCTGGGTCTGCACCTCATCAACCCGGCTTTTGATCCCCGCCCGATGGACGACGACCCGGCGCAGTGGGCCGCGAGCGTAGTGGCTGCGGGTGCCGCGCTGGGTGCAATCGCGGGCCTGGCCTGGCGGGCATGGCGCCCGCGCAGCCGCTCCGAAGCGGCGCTGGACCTGTCCCTGTCCGTGGCGTGGCTGGCGCTGGCCTGGCGGTGGCTGCCGACGACAGACCCGGTCACGCTCGGCGCGGTGCTGGGCCTGGCCCTGCTGGCCGCGGGCCTCATGCTCTGGCGCGGGCGGAGCCAGCCCGTCTGGCCGGCGCGCCGCCGCTCGCTCCTGGCGGCCTGCGTGAACGTCGCGGTGGGGGCGGGCGTCGTGATGTGGGCGTGGTGAGCGCCATCCCGGCCTAGCCTGGTTCGCCCCGTGCGGTCATCTCAGGCCGCCTCGGGTGGCCTCACGATCCGCAGCCACACGGCCGGGAAGCTGGCGACCAGGATCATCAGGGCGTACAGGTAAGCGAAGCACACGGCGACAACCGCAAAGAGCAGACCGGCCCACAAGGTCGAGCTCACGTTGGCGCACCACATGGGCCAGCGGTCCAGGAGGCCGAACCGGCAGCCCAGGACCACGGCAATCGCGCCCAGGGATGACGCCAGCCCTCCGCACAGCAGGGGTGTCAGCAGCACCAGGCGTCTGAAGTCTCGCAAGTGCCGGCACTTGCCCAGCATCCACCACAGCAGCGGTATCGTGAGCGCGTAGGGAATCTGGCTGTACTTGAACGCCACATAGATCAACGCGCCGAAGCCCCCCGGCGGGATATCCCCCAAGGGGATCACGAAGGGGAGGAACAGCGACAGGCGGAAGAAGGCAAGGGGGGTCATGGGGCCTCGTGATGGCGGTGATGCATGCGCCAGCCTGAGGTGGCCTGTGCCCCTGCGCCGCGCGGCAACCGCGCCTGCTTCGGGCGACCGCCTGGGTGCCGGCGCCTGCAGTCTCGTCAGTGAGTGGCCGTGGGTCTTCCTGCCTGAGGAAAACGGAGCCCCAGGTAGACCGGAAAGATCAATTCGGAACAGGAGCCGCGGCATCCGGCTGCCCGTGCAGCTTGCGGAACTGCCCTGGCGTGCCGGCCACACCCGGTAGCCGGCCCCCAGGGCGGAGGCCCTCGGCCAGGCCAGCGAGGCGGGCACTGCCGCAGGCCGGCCGCCTCGGGCAGGAGGGTGGCGGGATGAGCCTTTGCCTTCGATCAATGTATGCACTGCTCACATTTAGGCATACAATACGTTGACTGAGCGTTGCTTAGTTATCGAATGTGCAGATCGACCCTCGTCCACCCCGTCCTCAAGGAGCAAACCAATGAGCGCAACCCTCGACCTGGCCCTCACGGGGCTGCATCACGTGGGAATCCTGGTCCTGTTCGGTGTCCTGATGGCCGAATGGGTGCTGTTGTGCCTGCCGCTTTCCTTGCGGGGCATCGAACTCATCGCCAAGGTGGATCTCGCCTACGGCGTCTTCGCGGGCCTGGTGGTGGCCGCCGGGTGCGCCCGCGTGGCCTGGGGCGCGAAGTCGGCGAGCTTCTACCTCGGTTACTCGGTGTTCTGGATGAAGCTTGGCCTGTTCGTGGCGATCGCCCTGATTTCGGTGCTGCCGACGCTGACCTACCTGCGCTGGCGGCGGACGGCCCGTGCGGGAGGCGCCTTGCCCGGCGCGGCGGCGGTCGCCCGGACGCGGCGCTGGGTGCTGCTGCAGCTTGGCCTGTTCACAGCGCTGCCCGTTCTGGCTGCGATGATGGCGCGCGGGTTCGGGTACTGAACCCGGGCAACCCGGGGGACCCGCCTCGCCGACTCGGGCCAGCGACGAGGCTCGGCCAGGCCATGCAGCATCTGCTGCGACAATCCCGCCGCAGCATCGATTCACCATGCCCCCCTACAAGACCCTCGAAGACGTGATCGGCTCCACCCCGCTCGTGCGCCTGCAGCGCCTGGGTGCCGAGGTGTGCCGCGCGCGGGGCAACGTGATCCTGGGCAAGCTCGAGGGCAACAACCCGGCCGGCTCGGTGAAGGACCGCCCGGCGATGAGCATGATCCGCCGCGCCGAGGAGCGCGGGCAGATCCGCCCGGGCGATACGCTCATAGAGGCCACCTCCGGCAACACCGGCATCGCACTCGCCATGGCCGCGGCGATACGCGGCTACCGCATGGTGCTGATCATGCCCGAGGACCTCTCCATCGAGCGCGCGCAGACGATGCGCGCCTACGGCGCCGAACTCATCCTCACGCCCAAGGCTGGCGGCATGGAGGCCGCGCGCGACCTGGCCGAGCAGATGCAGCGCGAGGGCAAGGGGCTGGTGCTCGACCAGTTCGCCAACGCCGACAACCCGCGCGTGCACTACGAAACCACCGGCCCGGAAATCT
>CAILKA010000152.1 GCA_903834645.1 uncultured beta proteobacterium | reverse complement strand
GGCGCGGCAGCCAGCGTCACGCCCGCCAAGCAGCGGCGCATCGTCTGGGCGGCGCAGCACTTCCTGCTCGACTGGCCGCGGCTGCCGCCTTGCCGCTTCGACGTCGTGGCCCTGGACGGCCAGGCGCTGAGCTGGATCCGGGGTGCGTTCGATGCGGGCTGAGTGGCCGCCCGCACGGAACGGACCGCGCGCAGCCGTGTCATAAGATGCGTGGCCATGCTCGAGCAACGCATCCAGCAGCAGTTCTTCGAGAGTGCGGACCTGCACAGCCAGGCCGCCGAAGCCCTCAGCCGCCCGGTGGCGCAGGCCGCGCAAGCCCTGGCGGCCTGCCTGACCGCGGGCGGCAAGATGCTGGCCGCCGGCAGCGATGCCGGTGCGGCCCTCGCGCTGGTGATCTGCGCGGCCTTCACCGGGCGCTTCGAGCGCGAACGCCCGCCCCTGGCGGCCTTTGCGCTGCGCGCGGAAGGGGCGAGCCCGCTGGCACAGCAGGTGCGCGCCCTCGGCCAGCCGGGTGACGTGCTGCTCCTCATCGACACGGCCGCGCCTGCCCATGCGCTGCTGCAAGCCGCCGATGCCGCGCACGAGCGCGAGATGACGGTGCTCGTGCTCACCGGCGCGGACGTGCTCGCGTGGCAGGCCTGCCTGGCCGAGACGGATGTGCTGATGGCCGTGCCGCATGAGCGCGCGGCGCGCGTGGCCGAGACGCAGCTGCTCGTGCTGCACGGGCTGTGCGACGCGGTGGATCTTCAACTGATGGGTGAACAGGAGTGCGCATGAGCGGTGCAGGCAGGAGTGGCGGGCAGGCAGGCGGCTGGCAGCAGCGTGCCGGCCGGGCGGTGGCGGTGGTGGCGCTGGCAGGCGCCGCAGCGGCGGGGCTCGGAGCCTGCGCACCGCTGATGATCGGAGGGGCCGTGGTGGGCACGACGCTCGTGGCCACCGACCGACGCACCTCGGGCATCCAGCTCGAGGACCAGAACATCGAGATCAAGGCCGCTCCACGTGCGCGCGCGGCCGCGGGCGGTGAGGCCGCGCACATCAACGTGACGAGCTACAACCGGCTCGTGCTGCTGTCGGGCGAGGTGCCCAACGACGCCGCACGCCGGGCGGCCGAGCAGGCGGTGTCGCAGGTGGAGAACGTGCGCTCGATCGTCAACGAGCTCGCGGTGGCAGGCGTGAGCTCGCTCACCGCGCGCTCCAACGACGCCATCCTCACCGGCCGGGTGAAGGGCACCTTCGTGGATGGCGGCTTGCCGGTGCAGGCGGTGAAGGTGGTGACCGAGCGCGGCGTCGTGCACCTGATGGGCCGCGTGACCGAGCGCGAGGCCGATCGCGCCACCCAGGCGGCGCGGCGCGTGCCGGGCGTGCAGAAGGTGGTGCGCGTGTTCGAGCTCATCTCCGAGCAGGAGCTCGCCGCGATCCAGGGCCGCACCGGCACGACCGGGCGCTGAGCGCACAGGCAGCGGCCCCGCGCGGGCTGCGGCCCGCGCGCGGGGAGCTCAGCGCGGCGTGAGCCGCGTGATCAGGCTGGAGGTGTCCCAGCGCCGGCCGCCGGCTTGCTGCACGTCGGCATAGAACTGGTCCACGAGGGCCGTGACGGGCACCTTGGCCCCGTTGCGCCGGGCCTCGTCGAGCACCAGGCCCAGGTCCTTGCGCATCCAGTCCACCGCGAAGCCGAAGTCGAAGCGGCCCTCGACCATCGTCTTGCCGCGGTTGTCCATCTGCCAGCTCTGCGCGGCGCCCTTGCCGATCACGTCGAGCACGAGGTTCATGTCCAGGCCCGCGCGCAGGCCGAAGGCGATCGCCTCGGACAGCCCCTGCACGAGCCCGGCGATGGCCACCTGGTTGACCATCTTGGCCAGTTGGCCCGCGCCGCTTTCGCCCACGCGCGTGACGGCGCGCGAGAAGGCCATGGCCACCGGCTTCATCGCCTCGAAGGGTTCCAGGTCGCCACCGCACATCACCGTGAGCGCCCCGTTGACGGCTCCGGCCTGGCCACCGGAGACGGGGGCGTCGACGAAGTGCAGGCCGTGCGCGCGCGCCGCCGCGTGCAGCTCACGCGCGAGCTCGGCCGAGGCGGTGGTGTGGTCGACGAAGACGGCGCCGGCGGCCATGCCGGCGAAGGCGCCGTCGGGGCCCTGCACGACGGCGCGCAGGTCGTCGTCGTTGCCCACGCAGGCGAAGACGAAGGCCGCGCCCTGCGCGGCCTGGCGCGGGGTGGCTGCCGTGGCGCCGCCGTAGGTCTCGGCCCAGGCCTGCGCCTTGGCGGCCGTGCGGTTGTAGACGGTGACGCGGTGCCCGGCGCGCGCGAGGTGGCCGGCCATCGGGTGGCCCATCACGCCCAGGCCCAGGAAGGCCACCTGCTGCGGCTCGATCGGTTCGTAGGTACGGGTGCTCATGGGCGCCGATGGTGCCACGAACGCGTCGCCCGAGGCGGCTGCTCGGGAGTTTCCCCGGCCGGGCGCCGCAGGGGGCTCAGGCGATGCTCAGGTGCTCGGTGCCGGCCAGCGGATCGGGCCGGTCGGCGTGCTTGCCCTTGAGCTTGATCTCCAGGCGCAGGTTGTTCACCGAATCGGCGTGGCGCAGCGCGTTCTCGTAGGAGATCAGATCGGCCTCGTGCAGGTCGAACAGGGATTGGTCGAAGGTCTGCATGCCTGCCTCGCGCGAGCGCTTCATCAGCTCCTTGATCTCCGGGATCTGGCCCTTGAAGATCATATCGCCCAGCAGCGGCGTGTTGATCATCACCTCCACGGCCGCAATGCGCCCGCGGCCGGCCACGCGCGGCACCAGGCGCTGCGAGACCACCGCGCGCAGGTTCAGCGACAGATCCATCAGCAGCTGGTCGCGCCGCTCGTCGGGGAAGAAGTTGACGATGCGGTCCAGCGCCTGATGCGCGCCGTTGGCGTGCAGCGTGGCCAGGCACAGGTGGCCGGTCTCGGAGAACTGCAGCGCGAGCTCCATCGTCTCGCGGTCGCGGATCTCGCCCATCAGGATGACATCGGGCGCCTGGCGCAGCGTGTTCTTCAGCGCCGCCTCCCAGCTGTCGGTGTCCAGCCCGATCTCGCGCTGCGTGACGATGCAGTTCTTGTGCCGGTGCACGAACTCCACCGGATCCTCCAGCGTGATGATGTGGTCGTGCGCGTTCTCGTTGCGCCAGTCCACCATCGCCGCCAGCGACGTGCTCTTGCCCGAGCCGGTGGCCCCCACCAGGATCGCCAGGCCACGCTTGGTCATCGCGATGTCCTTGAGCGAGGCCGGCAGCATCAGCTCGTCGATCGTCGGGACCTTGGAGGGCACCGCGCGCAGCACCAGCCCCACCGCACCTTGCTGGATGTGGACATTGACCCGAAAGCGCCCGAGCCCGGGCGGGGAGATCGCGAAGTTGCACTCGCGCGTGCGCTCGAAGTCCGCCACCTGGCGGTCGTTCATGATCGTGCGCGCCAGCTGCAGCGTCTGCTGCGCGCTCAGCGGCTGCGGGCTCACGCGCGTGATCTTGCCGTCGACCTTGATGGCCGGCGGAAACTCCGCGGTGAGGAAGAGGTCCGAGCCGTTGCGGCTGAGCATCAGCCGCAGCAGGTCGTTGATGAACTTGGTGGCCTGGTCGCGTTCCATGGGGGAGTGTCGGTCGCGTCGGGGGCCGGCGGGCGCAGCACTGCAGCGCTCAGCCGGGGAAGTTCTCGGGCGTCTTGGCGTACAGGCGCGCCTCGGCCGTGGAGATGACGTTGCGCCGCACGAGCTCGGCGAGGTTCTGGTCGAGCGTCTGCATGCCCATGCCCTGCCCGGTCTGGATGGCCGAGTACATCTGGGCCACCTTGTTCTCGCGGATGAGGTTGCGAATGGCGGCCGAGCCCAGCATGATCTCGTGCGCGGCCACGCGTCCGGTGCCGTCCTTGATCTTGACGAGCGCTTGCGAGATCACCGCCACGAGCGACTCCGACAGCATCGAGCGCACCATGTCCTTCTCGTCACCGGGAAAGACGTCGACGATGCGGTCCACCGTCTTGGCCGCCGAGCTCGTGTGCAGCGTGCCGAACACGAGGTGCCCGGTCTCGGCCGCGGTGAGCGCCAGCTTGATCGTCTCGAGGTCGCGCAGCTCGCCCACGAGCACGGCGTCGGGATCCTCGCGCAGGGCGGCGCGCAGCGCGTTGGTGAAGCTCAGCGTGTGCGGCCCGACCTCGCGCTGGTTGACCAGGCACTTCTTGCTCTCGTGCACGAACTCGATCGGGTCCTCAACCGTCAGCACGTGTCCGTAGGTGTTCTCGTTGAGGTGGTTGAGCATCGCCGCCAGCGTCGTGCTCTTGCCCGAGCCGGTGGGGCCGGTGACGAGCACGAGCCCGCGCGGCCGCAGCGCGAGCTCGGCAAAGATGCGCGGCGCGTTGAGCTGCTCGAGCGTGAGGATCTTGCTCGGGATCGTGCGGAAGACCGCGCCCGTGCCGCGGTTCTGGTTGAAGGCATTGACCCGGAAGCGCGACAGGCCCGGGATCTCGAAGCTGAAGTCGCACTCCAGGGTCTCCTCGAACTGCTTGCGCTGCGCGTCGGTCATGATGTCGTAGACCATGTCGTGCACGTGCGAGTTGTCCAGGGCCTCCACGTTGATGCGCCGCACGTCGCCGTGCACGCGGATCATGGGTGGCAGGCCCGCCGACAGGTGCAGGTCGGAGGCCTTGTTCTTGACCGCGAAGGCCAGCAGTTGGGTGATGTCCATGGGATGCGCAGTGCGCAGCGGCCCGCCAAGGCGATAAGCTGCGGGCATTATGGCCACCATCGACACACGGCTGCAAACGGTGAAGGGCCGGATCGCCAAAGCCTGTGCACAGGCCGGGCGCGACGTGCAAAGCGTCACGCTGCTGGCGGTGAGCAAGACCCAGGACGCCCAGGCGGTGCGTGAGGCGGCCGAGCGCGGGCAGGCGGACTTCGGCGAGAACTACGTGCAAGAGGCGCTGGACAAGATCGCGGCGCTGGCGCCGCTGCGTGCGCGCCTGCGCTGGCACCTGATCGGGCCGCTGCAGAGCAACAAGACGCGCCTGGTGGCCGAGGCCTTCGACTGGGTCCACACGGTGGACCGGCTGAAGATCGCGCAGCGCCTGGCCGAGCAGCGCCCGCCGCAGCTCGCGCCGCTGCAGGTGTGCCTGCAGGTCAACGTCAGCGGCGAGGCGAGCAAGAGCGGGGTGGCGCCGGCGGAGCTGCCGGCGCTCGCGCATGCGGTGGCGGCGCTGCCCCGGCTGCAGCTGCGCGGGCTGATGGCGATCCCCGAGCCGGCGCACGATCCGGCTGCGCAGCGCGCGCCGCACCGGCTGCTGGCCACGCTGCTGGCCGAACTGCGCGCGCAGGGCCTGGCGCTGGACACCTTGTCGATGGGGATGAGCGCGGACCTCGAAGCTGCCGTTGCCGAGGGCGCGACGATCGTGCGCGTGGGCACGGCGCTCTTTGGCGAGCGCAGCCGCGCGGCACCGGGCTGAGGGCTGCCGCATGGCCTTGAACCGTCGCGCCTTCCTGGTGGCGGGCTCGCTCGGGGCGGGAGGCTGGCTCGTGGGCTGCTCGGCCCCTGGCGGGGTCGAGCGCCTGGGCCAGGCGGGCGACTTTGCCGGCCCGGGCGGGGAGGTGGCGCTCAACGCCTGGGTGCGCATTGCGCCGGACGGGGGCGTGACGGTGGCCATGCCGCGCGTGGAGATGGGCCAGGGCGTGCACACGGCGTTGGCGCTGCTCGTGGCCGAGGAGCTGGAGGCGGACTGGCCCCGCGTGGCGGTGGCCTTCGCGCCGGTGGGGCGCGTGTATGCCAACACCGCGGTGCTGCTCAACGCCTCGATCTTCGAAGCCGATGACACCGCAGTGGCCGCCCGCACGACCCGCGCCGTGCTGCAGCGCGCGGGGCTGTGGCTGTCGCTGCAGGCCACGGGCGGCTCGGCGAGCGTGCGCGACGCCTGGGAGCCCATGCGCGCCGCGGGCGCGGCGGCGCGCACGATGCTCGTGCAGGCTGCCGCGAGGCGGTTTGGCGTGCCGGCCGAGAGCCTCGTGGCCGAGCGCGGGGGGGTCAGCCACGCCGCCAGCGGCCGCCGTGCGGGCTTTGGCGAACTCGTGCGCGAAGCCGCCGTGCTGCCCGTGCCCGAGTCGATCGCGCTCAAGCCCGCGGCGCAGTGGCGCCTGATCGGGCGCGAGGTGCCGCGCCTGCCCCAGCCCGGCGCGCTCACGGGTGCCACCCTGTACGGCGCCGACGTGCGCCTGCCGGGGATGCTGCATGCGGCCATCCGCCACTGCCCGGTGATGGGCGGCCGGCTGCGTGCCTTCGACCCTGCGCCCGCGCTGGCGCAGCCGGGCGTGCGTGCAGCCTTCGACCTGGAGGGCCGCGCGGTGGTGGTGGTGGCCGACCGGCACTGGCGCGCGCAGCGTGCGCTGGACGGGCTCCAGATCGACTGGGACAACGGCCCCGGCCCTGCGGCGGACAGCCAGGCGCTGCTGGCGCAGCTGCGCCAGGCCGTGCGCGGCCCCGACGCAGGCTTCGGCGGGTTTCGCGACGACGGCGACGCGCAGGCGGGGCTGGACGCAGCCGAGGCCGCGACAAAGGTGGAGGCGTTCTACGAGGCGCCGTTGCTGGCCCACGCCGCGCTCGAGCCGGTGAACTGTACGGCTCAGGTGCAAGGCGGCCGCGTCACGCTGTGGTGCCCGACGCAGGTGCCGATCCTGGCGCGGCTGCGCGCTGCGCTCACCGCGGGCGTGTGGCCGGCAGACGTGACGCTCCACCTCACGGCCGTGGGTGGGGGCTTCGGGCGGCGCCTGGAAGTGGACATGGTGCAGGAGGCGGTGGCCATCGCGATGCGCCTGGACGGCGCGCCGGTGCAGCTGCTGTGGTCACGCCAGGAGGATCTGCGCCACGACATGTACCGGCCGGCGGCGGCGGCGAGCTTCCAGGCTGCGCTCGATGCCTCGGGCCGGCCGGTGGCCTGGCTCAACCGCGTGGCTGCACCACCCGTCTCGCTGCCCCACGCGCGGCGCGTGCTGGGCCTGCCCTTGCCGGGCGGCATGCCCGACAAGTTTCAGCTCGAGGGAGCCTTCGAGCTGCCCTACGAGATCCAGAACGTAAGTGTGCGCCAACATCTCGTCCAGACTCCGATTCCCGTGGGCTACTGGCGCAGCGTCGGGCATTCGTACAACGGCTTCTTCACCGAGTGCTTCGTCGACGAGCTGGCGCAGGCAGCGCGCCAGGACCCGGTGGCCTACCGGCTGGCGCTGCTGGCGGCGCGCCCGCGCCACCGCGCCGTGCTGGAACTCGCGGCCCGCCAGGCCGGCTGGGGCGCGCCGCTGCCGGCCGGGTGGGCGCGCGGGGTGGCGCTGCACCAGAGCTTCGGCTCGATCTGCGCGCAGGTGGCCGAGGTCTCGATCGAGAAGGGCGCGCTGCGCGTGCACCGCGTGGTGTGTGCGCTCGACTGCGGGGTGGCGGTGCACCCCGACGGTGTGCGGGCGCAGATGGAGGGGTCGGTGGCCTTTGCGCTGGGCGCGGTGCTGCGCGGGCAGATCACGGTGCGCGACGGGGCTGTCGAGCAGACCAACTTCCCGGCCTACGACGTGCTGCGGCTGCACGAGATGCCGCGTGTGCAGACGCACCTCGTGGCCAGCGCGCGGCCGCCCGGTGGCGTGGGCGAGGTCGGGGTGCCGCCGCTGGCCCCGGCTGTGATCAATGCGCTGGCGGCCCTCACCGGGAGGCGCGTCCGGCGCCTGCCCCTGCGCGCCGAGGATCTGGCGGGCTGAGCGAAAGCCGCGGCTGGCGGCGGCTGCAGCCGCCGCAGGGGCCTGTGGCGGCTCCTCTGCCGGGCTCAGTTCAGGTACATGCCCAGGAAGCGGCGGCCGCGGCTGACCGCTTCGGCATCGGGGCAGGCGGCGAACCACTCGATGAGCTGCAGCCGCGCCTTCTCGCGCCAGTCGCCCTTGTCGCGCAGCACCACCTCGAGCAGCTCCTCGAAGGCGGCGTCGAACTCGCTGGCGTAGATGCGCAGCGCAGCCAGCGCGAAGCGCGCCTCGAAGTCGCGCGGGTTGGAGGCGATGCGCGCGGCCAGAGCCTGGGCGTCGCCGGGCGGGCGGTTGCGCGCCAGGGCCAGGCGCTTGAGCAAGGCGGCGTGACGCTCGCCGCGGGCTTCGGCCGGCAACGCATCGAGCACGGCCTGCGCTTCGTCGAGCTCGGGCAGCGCCATGAGCCGCTCGGCCAGGTCCATCAGCAGCTCGGGGTGGTGCGGCTCCACCGAGAGCGCCTCCTGCAGCAGCGCGATGGCCGTCTCGGCATCGGGCGCCTGCGCGGCCTGCTCGCGCAGCTCGTCCACCGGCGAGACGGGCGGCTCGCCGCTGAGGTGGCGGTCCAGGAACTGCCGCACCTGGCCCTCGGGCAGTGCGCCCATGAACTGGTCCACCGGTCGCCCGCCGACGAAGAGCACCACGAGCGGGATGCTGCGGATCTGCAGCGCCGCCGAGATCTGCGGCGCCTCGTCGGTGTTGAGCTTGGCCAGCACGAAGCGCCCGCCGTAGGCCTGCACGAGCTTCTCCAGCACGGGCTTGAGGTTGCGGCACGGGCCGCACCACGGCGCCCAGCAGTCCAGCAGCACCGGCACGTCGAGCGAGCGCTCGAGCACGGTGCGGCGGAAATCCGCCTCGGTGACGTCGAAGGACAGCTCGGCGGCCGGTGGGGCGGAGGTGGCGGTGGGATCGAAGGCTGAGCGCATGGATGGGACGGTGGCGGGTGGGCGGGTGGCGGATGCGAGGGGGCCAGGCGGGGCGGCAGGACGTGATGGGGGGTGCACCCCGGCGGGTCTGCGCGTCGCGGCGAATCGTAGCGGCTTGCCGGGCGCCTGCGCTGCGCACGGGGCACAAACAGGGTGCGCGATCCGGCAGCGGGCGCTTCATGAGACGATCACGCCGTTGAGACGGCTCAACGCGTGCGCCCGCTCTCGCGCCCCCGCCCGTCCCTGCGCTTCACGCCCACCCCCCGACCTCCGCTCCACCGGATTCCGCGCATGTCCCGCCTGATCGCTGCCCTGGCCGTGCTGGCCCTCCTCGTCAGTGGCTACTTCTGGGCCGCACTCAGCTGGAGCTACTCCAGCGGCGAGCGCGCCGGGTGGGTGCAGAAGATCTCCCACAAGGGCTGGCTGTGCAAGACGTGGGAGGGCGAACTCGCGCTCGTGTCGCTGCCCGGCAGCGCGGTGGAGAAGTTCTACTTCACGGTGCACGACGAGGCCGTGGCGCAGCAGATCACGCAGGTCATCGGCCGGCGCGTGAGCCTGCACTACGAGGAGAAGGTGGGGCTGCCCACGAGCTGCTTCGGCGACACGCGCCACTTCGTCACGCGCGTGACCGTGACGCCCGACATCCCGATCGGGCCGGGCTTGACACTGCCCAACCCGGCCGCCCCGGGCGGGCCGGCAGCGCCCGCCCCGGCGCCGGCAGCCTCGCGCTGATCAGGGGTACAGGCCGCGCTCGGCGCGAGCGCCGAGGATGCGCTGGCAGGCCACTGCAAAGGTGGCCGTGCGCAGCGAGATGCGGTGGCGGTCGGCCGTGTCCCAGATGTTCTTCAGCGCCCCGACCATGATCTTGTCCAGGCGCAGATTGATCTCGTCTTCGGTCCAGAAGAAGGAGCTGAAGTCCTGCACCCACTCGAAATAGCTCACCGTCACGCCGCCGGCGTTGCAGATGACGTCGGGCACGACGAGCACGCCGCGATCGGCCAGGATGTCGTCGGCCGCAGACAGAGTGGGGCCGTTGGCGCCCTCGAGCACCAGGCGCGCGTGCAGCCGGCGCGCCCGCTCGGGCGTGATCTGGCCCTCCAGCGCAGCGGGGATGAGGATGTCGCAGCGCACGTCCCAGAACTCCTCGCCGGCCATCGCCTCGGCGCCCTTGAAGCCCGCCACCCCGCCCGTGGCGCGCACGTGCGGCATGAGTTCGGCCAGGTCCAGGCCGTGGTCGTTGAAGATCGTGCCGGTGTGGTCCTGCGCCGCGACGATGCGCGCGCCGGCCTGGTGGAAGAGCTCGGCCGCTGACGAGCCCACGTTGCCGAAGCCCTGGACGGCCACGCGCGCGCCGTCGAGCTGCAGCGCGATGCGCCGGGCGGCCTCGCGCCCGGTCACGAACACGCCGCGCCCGGTGGCCTTCACGCGGCCGAGCGACCCGCCCAGGTCCACTGGCTTGCCGGTGACGACGCCCGTGGCCGTCGCGCCCACGTTCATCGAGTAGGTGTCCATCATCCACGCCATGATCTGGGCGTTGGTGTTGACGTCCGGCGCCGGGATGTCCTGGTGCGGGCCGATGATGATGCCGATCTCGCTCGTGTAGCGCCGCGTGAGCTTCTCGAGCTCGCGCCGCGACAGGGTCTTCGGGTCCACGCGGATGCCGCCCTTGGCGCCGCCGTAGGGCAGGTTCACGGCGGCGTTCTTGATGCTCATCCAGGCCGCAAGTGCCATCACCTCCTCGAGCGTGACGTCGGGGTGGTAGCGCACGCCGCCCTTGCCCGGGCCGCGGGTGAGCGAGTGCTGCACGCGAAAGCCCTCGAAGTGGGCCACCGTGCCGTCGTCGAGCTCGATGGGAACGTCCACGATCAGCGAGCGCTTGGGGCGCTTGAGCGTCTCGGCCCAGCGCGCGAGCTCCCCCAGGTAGGGCAGCACGCGGTCGACCTGCGACAGGTAGGTGCCCCAGGGGCTCTCGGGGGTGGGGTGGACGTAGGAAAGGGAGGTGCCCATGGGTGCGCTGTTCAGCAAGTGGCCCAGCCGCGCACTGTAGCGCCCGACCCCTAAACTGATGCCATGAACACCCTGCCCATCATCGGATTCATCGGCGGCGGCAACATGGCGCAGGCCATCCTCGCCGGGCTGCGGCGTGCAGGCGCCGCGGCCGAGCGTTTCGTCGTCGTGGAGCCGGCGCCCGCGCAGCGCGCCCTGCTCAGCCAGACCCTCGGCATCACGGCCCTGGCGCAGGCCACGGAAGCGCTCGCTCGGGCCGAGGTGGTGGTCTGGGCGGTCAAGCCGCAACTCTTCGAGGAGGCGGCTACGCCGTGCCGGGCCCACGTGGCCGGCGCCCTGCAGCTCAGCATCATGGCGGGCATCCGCACCCAGGCGATCGTGGCCGCCAGCGGCAGCGCCCGCGTGGTGCGCGCGATGCCCAACACCCCCGCGCTGATCGGCCAGGGCATCGCCGGCCTGTACGCGCGGCCCGAGGTCGGCCCCGGCGAGCGCGAGCAGGTGGAGGCGGTGCTGCGACCCACGGGCCAGCTGCTGTGGGTGCCGCGCGAGGACGACCTCGACGCCGTGACGGCGCTGTCCGGGTCGGGGCCGGCCTACGTCTTCTACTTCGTCGAGGCCATGGTGCGCGCTGGTGTGCGCATGGGGCTCACCGCCACGCAGGCGCGGCAGCTCGCGGAGCAGACCTTCGCCGGCGCGGCGAGCCTGTCGGCCGGCTCCCAGGAGACGCCCGAGACCCTGCGCGCGCGCGTGACCTCCAAGGGCGGCACCACGCACGCGGCCCTGGCCTCGCTGGAGGCCGACGGTGTGGGCGCGGCCTTCGAGCGCGCGCTGCTGGCGGCGCGCGCTCGCGCCGAGGAGCTCGGACGCCCGTCCTGAGACCCGGCGTTGACCCTGGGAAACGGAAGGAATGCGCCGCCGCAACAGTCTGTGACTGCATGGTAGTTTTGTGAACTGATCAGTTCAAGAATGGGCGCTGACCAGTCATGTCGCCCGGGTCCTGATCGGGCGCTCAACACAGGAGTTCCCATGCTTTCTTGGATCAAGCGCACCCTGGCCGCCGGCCTGCTGGCCGGCCGGGCTGGGCTGACCGCCTGCGGCGGCGGCAGCGATGAAGACCCCACAGTGGCCCAGACGCTGACCTCCTACCCGGAGTTCTCGATCCTGGCCGAGGCGGTGGCCGCCGCCGAACTGACCCCCGCGCTGGGCAACACCGGCGCCCGGCTGACCCTGTTCGCCCCGACGAACGACGCCTTTGCCGCGCTGCTGTCCGAGCTCGGGCTGACCCAGGCACAGCTGCTGGCCAACAAGCCGCTGCTCACGCGCGTGCTGACCTACCACGTGCTGGGCCAGGCGGTCACGAGCCCGCAGGTCCCCACGGGCCAAGCGATCACCACGCTGCAGGGAGGAAGCCTGACGGCCGCCCGCGGTGGTGCGGGTCTGGTGCTGACCGACGAGCGGGGCCGCACGTCGCGTGTGACGCGCGCCGACCTGCATGCCCGCAACGGCGTGGTGCATGTGATCGACCGGGTCGTGCTGCCACGCGGCACGGTGGTCGAGATGGCGCGCGCCAACCCGGACTTCTCGCTGCTCGTGCAGGCTCTGGACGCCGCCGGCCTGTCCGGCACGCTGGGGGGGACGGGGCCTTTCACGGTGTTCGCACCGACCAACGCGGCCTTCACGGCGCTGCTGCAGGAGCTGGGCCTCACGAGCCAGGCCCTGCTGGCCAACCAGGCACTGCTCACCCAGGTGCTGACCTACCACGTGCTGTCGCCGCAGCTCGTGCGCAAGGCCGACATCCGGCCCGGCCGCGCCGTGACCCCGCTGCAGGGCGGCTTCTTCAAGATCGACGTGGCCGGTGACGTGGCCACGATCGTCGACGGGCGCAACCGCAGCTCGCGCATCGTGGCCACCGACCTGGCTGCCACCAACGGCGTGATCCACGTCGTGGATCGCGTGCTGCTGCCGCCGTACCGCACGATCGTGCAGACGGCGCAGGCGCTGCCGGACTTCAGCCTGCTGGTGGAGGCGGTGGTGGCGGCCGACCTGGCGGGCATCCTGTCGCAGCCTGGGCCCTTCACCGTGTTCGCTCCGACCAACGCCGCCTTCGCCGCGCTGCTGCAGGAGCTCGGCACGACCCAGGAGGCGCTGTTTGCCGACAAGGCGCTGCTGCGCAAGGTGCTGACCTACCACGTCATCGCCGGCGTGGTGCTCAAGGCCGACGTGCCGCTGGCCACCCCGATCACGACGCTGCAGTCCGACACCTTCACGGTGGACGCCACGCTGTCCGTCACCGACCAGCGGGCACGGAGCGCCAAGCTGGTGGCCACCGACGTGCTCACCTCCAACGGCGTGATCCACGTGCTCGACCGGGTCATCCTGCCCCGGCCCTGAGCGCGGCCGTCGTCAGGCGCGGTGCGCTGTCGGCTAGGTGCCGCGGCGCATCGCCACCACGTGGCGCAGCACCACGGGGCTGGCGATCGCGACGCCCACGAGCGTGGGCACGAGGCCCGGGGCGATCATCAGCAGCGAGGCGATCCCGCACACCCACTGCTCGCTGCGGCGCATCTCCACCAGCAGGAACTTCGACAGCGCCGCCGCGAGCAGCGTGATGCCCAGGATGCAGCCGATGAAGGTGACGGCGAAGTCGTACGGCGTGAAGCCCTTGGCCACGATCAGCAGGCTCGGCGAGAACACGAACACGAAGGGCACGAGCACCTTGGCCAGGCCCAGGCGAAAGGCGGTGTTGCCGGTGCGGAAGGGGTCGCTGCCGGCCATGCCGGCGGCGGCGTAGGCGGCCAGCGCCACGGGTGGCGTGATGTCGGCCAGCACCCCGTAGTAGAAGACGAAGAAGTGCGCCACGAGCGGCTCCACCCCGAGCAGCACGAGCGTGGGCGCGGCCACCGTCACCATGATGATGTAGTTGGCGGTGGTGGGGATGCCCGCCCCGAGCAGGATGCACACCAGGCCCGTCATGATGAGCGCCGCGAGCAGCGTGAGCGTCTTGGGCTCCACCAGTGCGGCCGGGATGAGCGTGCCCACGCCGCCGGCCACCGCCTGCGCCGCCCCGGTGATGAGCGTGGAGAGCTTGAAGCCCACGCCGGTGAGCGTGACCACGCCGATCACGATCCCCACGGTGGCCGCCGCCGCCCCCACGGCCAGGGCGTACTTCGCCCCCGTGCCGAAGGCCTCGACGAGCACCGGCAGGCCGATGCGTCCGTCGACCTTGAGCGCGCGCAGCAGCAGCGGAGCGGCCGTGAAGGCCACGAGGAAGAGCGCCACCTTCAGGTGGGTGTCCTGGATGCCGCCAAACACGAGCACGAGCAGCACCGCGTGCAGCGCGGCAAAGAGGCCCCAGTTCGCAGCCGTGTTGCCGCTCACGCGCGTGGTCAGGCCCACGATCGCGCAGGAGGTGATGCCGGCAAAGGCGGCGAGGTAGGGCGTGCGCCCGGACACCAGGATGAAGACGAGCAGCACCAGCGGCACGAGCGTGGGCCAGCGCTGGCGGAACGACTCGCGCAGGCGCGGCATCTCCTCGGGCGTGAGCCCGCGCAGCCCGAAGCGCTTGGCCTCGAAGTGCACCTGCATGAACACGCCGAAGAAGTGCATGAAGGCGGGCACGGCTGCCGCGGCGATGATCGTCTGGTAGGGCAGCGACAGGAATTCGATCATCAGGAAGGCCGCCGCCCCGAGCACCGGCGGCGTGATCTGCCCGCCGGTGGAGGCTGCAGCCTCCACGCCGCCTGCGAACTCGCGCTTGTAGCCCACGCGGATCATCGCGGGGATGGTGAGCGAGCCCACCGTCACGGCGTTGGCCACCGATGAGCCCGAGAGCATCCCGAACATCGCCGAGCCGAAGACGCTGACCTTGGCCGGCCCGCCGGCGTAGCGCCCCGCCACGGCCGAGGCCACGTCCAGGAAGAGCTGCCCCAGGCCGATGCGCGTGGCCAGCACGCCGAAGAGCACGAAGTGGAAGACGTAGGTGGCCACCACGCCCACGGCCACGCCGTAGATGCCCTGGCTCGTGAGGTACTGGTGGCTCACGAGCTGGTTCCAGCTCGAGCCCGCGTGCTTGAGCAGCCCCGGGAACACCGGGCCTGCCAGCGCATACACGATGAAGATGATCGCGATCACGGGCAGCGGCCAGCCCATGCTGCGCCGCGTGGCCTCCAGCAGCGCCACGATCATGATCGTGCCCATGATCACGTCCAGCGTGCCGGGGTTGCCCACGCGGAACATCAGGTCGTGGAACACCCACGGGATGTAGAGGGCCGCAGCGGCGGCGGCCAGCGCCAGCGCCCAGTCGAACCAGGGCACCCCGGCAGGGTTCGCCCAGCCCGTGCGCGGGGTGGCCGTGAGCAGCGCCTGGCGGTGCGGGAAGACGAGGAAGATGAGCCCGAGCACGAAGGCCAGGTGCACGCCCCGGTGCGTGATCTCCTGCAGCAGCCCGAAGCCTGCGGTGTAGTAGTGGAACAGCGACAGCGCGATCAGCAGCGCACCCACGAGCGTCGTGGCCGCCACCGGCAGCGGCCGAAAGCGCATCTCGGGGTCGAACTTCTGCTCGAGGTCCTGCAGGGCCTTGTCGTCGAGGGCGGGGGTGCTCATGGCGGCGGTCACTTCGAGGGAGGGCGGGGGCCCTGGGCGGGGCGCCCTGCAAGGACAACGGGCGGCCGCAAGGCCGCCCGTGTCGGGTTGCGTGCGGGGACGGCGCCTTACTTCAGCACGCCCACTTCACGGTAATAGCGCGCGGCACCCGGGTGGAAGGGGATGCCCGCGCCCTGCACGGCGTTTTCCTTGGTGATGAACTTGCCCTTGGCATGGCCCGCACCCATGGCCTTCTGGCCGGCGTCGGAGTAGAGGGCCTTGACGATCTCGTAGACGAGGTTGGCGTCGACCTTGTCGCTCGTCACCCACTGCGCGCCCACTGCCAGCGTGCGCACCGCGCCCACGCCCTGGTAGGTGTCGGCCGGGATGGTGTCGGGGGCAAAGAAGCTCGAGGCGCGGCGGATCGCGTCGGCCTGCGGGCCCTCGATGGCCACGAGCTCGATGCCCGCGCCCGCGGAGGCGAGCTCGGAGATGGCGCCGGCGGGCCAGCCGCCGGTGAAGAAGAAGGCGTCGAGCGAGCCGTCCTTGAGCTTGTCGCCAGCCTGGTTGGGCTTGATGTACTCGGGCTTGAGGTCGGCGTCCTTCAGGCCGTAGGCGGCCAGGATCGCGCGCGCGTTGATGAGCGTGCCCGAGCCCGGCTCGTCCAGCGCCACGCGCTTGCCCTTGAGGTCGGCCACGGTGCGGATGCCCGAGCCCTTGCGCGCCACGATGTGCACGCTCTCGGGGTAGAGGTTGGCGATCAGGCGCAGCCCCGTGACGGCCGGGCGCCCTTCCCACACGCCGGTGCCGGTGTGGGCCCAGGTGGCGACGTCGGCCTGCGAGAAGCCCGACTCGAGCTGCCCGCCCGCCACGGCGTTGACGTTGGCCACCGAGCCGGCGCTGGCCTGCGCGGTGGAAGAGATCTTGCCGGGCTGGCTGACCGTGTTGGCGATCATGCCGCCCACCGGGAAGTAGGTGCCGGCCGTGCCGCCGGTGCCGATGCGGAAGAACTGCTGGGCCTGCGCGGCGCCGGCGGCCAGCGCGAGCACAGCCGCGGCTGCGAGTAGGCGGGAGAGCTTCATGGGGAGGAACTCCGGGTGGGTGCGAAGGCGCGCAGTATCGCGCCCCCGGGGGGGCGGACAGGCCCGCACTCGGTGTAAGTCCTGATGCTCAGCGCAGGGCGAGGTCGAGCGCCGTGCCGGCAAACAGCGTCAAGCCCAGCCAGTGATTGGCCCGGAAGGCGCGAAAGCACCCCTGGCGCTCGCGGCTGCGGATCAGCCGGAAGTACCACAGGGCCTGCAGCGCAGCCAGCGCCACCCCGGCGAGGAACCACCCGCCCAGCCCGAACCAGCGTCCGAGCACGGCCCAGCTCGCCAGGTGCAGCGCGTGAAAGGCCATCACCGCCACCACGTCGAAGCGCCCCAGCGTGATGGCCGAGGTCTTCATGCCGATCTTCAGGTCGTCGTCGCGGTCGACCATCGCATAGACGGTGTCGTAGGCGAGCACCCACAGCAGGTTGGAGACGAGCAGCAGCCAGGCTGCCGGCGGAACGGCTGCGCCGATGGCCGCCAGGCTCCACTCGCGTCCGCCCAGGGCGGCAGCAAAGGCCATCGGGATGCCGAAGCTGAAGGCCACGCCGAGCACGGCTTGCGGCATCGAGACCAGGCGCTTGGCGTAGGGGTAGGCGAGGGTGACGGCCAGCGCCGCGAAGGACAGCAGGATCGTGGGCGGGTTGGTGGTGAGCACGAGGCCGAAGGCGGCCAGCGCGAGGGCTGCGCCCAGGGTCAGGGCCTCGCGCACGCCGATTGCGCCGGTGGTGACGGGGCGCTGGGCGGTGCGCTTGACGTGGCGGTCGAAGTCGCGGTCGGCCACGTCGTTGATGCAGCAGCCGGCGCTGCGCATGAGCACGGTGCCGAGCACGAAGACGGCCACGAGGTGCCAGCCGGGGAAGCCGTCGCCGGCGATCCACAGCGCCGAGAGCGTGGGCCACAACGCTTTAGTTAACGGCAAAGCTCAGGTTAGTAAGCATGTTAGCGGCGTGCAGCCACTATTTATTAATGATGAGCGCGCCCAGGTAGAAGCTCAGGGCATT
>CAILKA010000151.1 GCA_903834645.1 uncultured beta proteobacterium | reverse complement strand
TGCTGCTGTTCCCGCCGATCTCGCTGGCGTTGGTCAAGCTCATCTCCTGAAGCGGGCCGCGCTGCGGGAAACCCCGTAGGCGTCAGGCCCGCTTCGGGTCCGTACAGTCACGCACCGTTCTTGGTCGTTCAACAGGAGAGAAGACGATGAAGCGCCGTCAATTCGTGCAGGGCACGGCCGCTGCCGCGGTCCTGGGTGTGCCCCACCTCACGGGCCTGGCCCAGCAGTCGGTGACGCTGAAGTTCCACACGTTCATGGCGCCGATGTCCAACGTCTGGCTCACCATGCACAAGCCGTGGATGGAGAAGGTCGAGAAGGACTCGGGCGGGCGCATCAAGTTCGAGGGCTACCCGGCGATGCAGCTGGGTGGCACGCCGGTGCAGCTGTACGACCAGGCCCGCGACGGCGTCGTGGACATCGTCTGGACGCTGCCGGGCAACACGGCCGGGCGCTTCCCGCGCATCGAGGTGTTCGAGCTGCCGTTCATGATGAACAACGCCGAGGCCACCTCCAAGGCCTATTGGGAGTACTTCCAGACCCAGTGCCCCGACGAGTTCAAGGAAACGCAGGTGCTGGCGCTGCACGTGCACGGGCCTGGCATGTTCCATTCGGCCAGCAAGCCCGTCAGGAGCGTGGGTGACCTGCGCGGCATGAAGGTGCGCGGCCCTACGCGCCAGGTGACGAAGATGCTTGCCTCGGTCGGGGCCACGCCCGTGGGCATGCCGCTGCCGCAGATCCCGGATGCGTTGTCCAAGGGCACGATCGACGCCTGCGTGATCCCCTGGGAGGTGGTGCCCTCGGTGAAGGTGCACGAGCTCACCAAGTTCCACAGCGAGTTCGACAACACGGGTGGCGCGCTCTACACCACCACCTTCGTGATGGCCATGAACAAGGCCAGGTACGACTCGCTGGCGCCTGACCTCAAGCGCGTGATCGATGCCAACTCCGGCATGGCCGCCTCGGGCTGGCTCGGCAAGACCCAGCAGGGCAACGACCCGGCCGGGCGCAAGACCGCCACCGACCGTGGCAACACGATCTACCAGTTCACCGCCGCGCAGCGCGAGGAGTTCATCAAGCTCTCGAGCCAGATCGACGACGAGTGGGTGGCCGACATGGACAAGCGCGGCTTCAAGGGCGCGCAGCTGCTGGCCACCGCCAAGCAGCTCATCGCCAAGCACGGGCGCGGCTGACGCACGGCCGGCCCGCCGAGGCGGGTCGGCGCGTCGTGTCGCGAGGCCGGAAAAGGAAAGGGCGCCGCGAGGCGCCCTTTGACCTTCCTGGGGCGCCGCAGGGCGCTCAGATCAGGTGCTTCACGCCGTCTTGCTCGCCCGTCAGCTCGGCCAGCGTCTTGTCGATGCAGCCCTGGCTGAAGGCGTCGATGGGCAGGCCTTCGATGATCTTGTACTTGCCGCCCTCGCAGGTGACGGGGTAGCCGAACATCACGTCCTGCGGGATGCCGTACTCGCCGTTGCTCGGCACGCCCATCGTCACCCACTCACCGTTCGTGCCCAGCGCCCAGTCGCGCATGTGGTCGATGGCGGCGTTGGCGGCGGACGCGGCCGAGGACAGGCCCCGGGCCTCGATGATGGCGGCGCCGCGCTTTCCCACGGTGGGCAGGAACACGTCCTTGTTCCAGGAGTGGTCGTTGATCATGTCCTTCACCGATGTGCCTTCGATGGTCGCGAAGCGGTAGTCGGCGTACATCGTGGGCGAGTGGTTGCCCCACACGGCCATCTTGCGGATGCTGGCCACCGGCTTGCCGGTCTTGGCGGCGAGCTGGCTCAGCGCACGGTTGTGGTCCAGGCGCAGCATCGCGGTGAAGTTCTCGCGTGCCAGCGAGGGCGCGCTCTTCATCGCGATCCAGGCGTTGGTGTTGGCCGGGTTGCCCACCACGAGCACCTTGACGTCGCGGCTGGCTGCCGCATCGAGGGCCTTGCCCTGGGCGGTGAAGATCTGGGCGTTGGCCGCCAGCAGGTCGGCACGCTCCATGCCCGGGCCGCGCGGGCGCGCACCCACGAGCAGTGCATAGTCGGCGTCGCGAAAGGCGGTGTTCGGGTCGCCGTGGGCCTGCATCCCGGCCAGCAGTGGGAAGGCGCAATCCTCAAGCTCCATCATCACGCCCTTGAGGGCCTTCTGGGCCTTCTCGTCGGGGATCTCCAGCAGCTGCAGGATGACGGGCTGATCCTTGCCGAGCATCTCGCCGGAGGCAATGCGAAACAGCAGCGCGTAGCCGATCTGGCCGGCGGCACCCGTGACAGCCACGCGGACGGGCTTCTTGGACATGCGGAACTCCTCGTTCGGAAGGGTGGTGGGGGCAGGGGCGGGCGAAGGCGCCGCACCCGGATCGATACAGCCGCAAGTGTACGGACCACGGCTTGCCGCAGGCTGACCCGGGCAGATGTCTTATATCTTGTACAAGATATCTTGCCCAGCTTCGGGCGCTGTGCTGCAATCGCGGCATGCCGCTGCCCTCCGGCTCCTCCGCCGCCGAAGCTCCCGACGCTGCGGGTCCATCCGGGCCCTCGGGTGCCCCCGGCCCGTCCTTCAGCCCCCTGTACCAGCAGATCAAGGGCCTGCTCACGCGCAGCTTGCAGGGCGGGGAGTGGAAGCCCGGCGAGGCGATCCCCAGCGAGATGGAGCTGGCTGCGCGCTTCCGGGTGAGCCAGGGCACGGTGCGCAAGGCGGTCGATGAGCTCGCCACCGGGAACCTGCTCGTGCGGCGTCAGGGCAAGGGCACATACGTGGCCACCCATGCAGAGGCCAGTACGCAGTACCGCTTCCTGCACCTGGTGGCCGACGACCCGGGCGCGGCACGGCTGCAGCGGCGCCTGCTCGACTGCCGGCGGCTGCGGGCAAGCGCGGAGGTGGCGCGCGCGCTGGGGCTGCGCAGCGGCGAGGCCGTGATCCAGGTGCGCCGGCTTCTGCTGCAGGATGCGCAGCCCGTCGTGCTCGACGACATCTACCTGCCCGGCACGCTCTTCAAGGGCCTGAGCGTGGAGCGCATGGACAGCTACAAGGGCCCGATGTACCGGCTCTTCGAGGCCGAGTTCGGCGTGCGCATGATCCGCGCCGAGGAGCGGCTGCGTGCGGTCGCGGCCGAGGCGCTGGCCGCGCAGCTGCTGGCCACGGCGCCCGGCGTGCCGCTGCTGTCGGTGGAGAGGCTGAGCTTCACCTACGACGACAAGCCGGTGGAGCTGCGCCGGGGCCTGTACCGCACCGAGCACCATCACTACCGCAACGAGCTGAACTGAGGCGTTTACACCCCGTCCATGTAGCCATCGCGTCAGTTTGCTGCGATGCAATAATCAATCGCGGCGGGCCACACCGCACGACCACGACAAGAGCCGAACAAGAGGAAACGAGGATCCCCATGGCCGACACCGCCACCTCCCGGACACCCCGTCCGGTCTACCGCAACATCCACATCTCGCAGATCGTGGCCTACCGGCTCCCGCCCGCCGGCGTGGTGTCGATCCTGCATCGCGTCAGCGGCGCGCTGATGTTCCTGCTGCTGCCCTTCGTGATCTGGCTCTTCGACACCAGTGTCACCTCCGAGATCTCCTACGACCT
>CAILKA010000150.1 GCA_903834645.1 uncultured beta proteobacterium | reverse complement strand
CGGCCTGGAGCAGGCGCACATCCTACGCCCGGGCTACGCGATCGAGTACGACTACTTCGACCCGCGCGAGCTGCGCCCGAGCTTCGAGACGCGCGCCATCCAGGGGCTCTTCTTCGCCGGCCAGATCAACGGCACCACCGGCTACGAGGAGGCGGCGGCGCAGGGCCTGTACGCCGGCGTGAATGCGGCGCTGCAGGTGAGCGGCCGCGATCCCTGGCTGCCGCGGCGCGACGAGGCTTACCTCGGCGTGCTCGTCGACGACCTGATCACGCGGGGTGTGACTGAGCCCTACCGCATGTTCACCAGCCGCGCCGAGTACCGGCTGCAGCTGCGCGAGGACAACGCCGACATGCGCCTGACCGAGGCGGGGCGCCGGCTCGGCCTGGTCGACGACACGCGCTGGGACGCCTTCAGCCGCAAGCGTGACGCTGTTTCACGTGAAACCGAGAAGCTGCGCACGACCTGGGTGCACCCGGGTGTGCTGGCGGCAGACGATGCGACCCGCCTGCTCGGCAAGCCGCTCGAACATGAGCACAGCTTGCTCGAGCTGCTGCGCCGGCCGGGCGTGGGCTTCGATGCGGTGGCGGAGATCGCCGCCTTGGCCCGTCCCGAGGCGGGTGTTTCACGTGAAACACTGGTGGCCGAGCTCGGCACGCAGCTCGGCGATGCCGTGGTGGAGCAGGTTGAGATCGCCACACGCTACGCCGGCTACATCGACAAGCAGCATGAGGAGGTGGCGCGTGCGGCGCACTACGAGAGCCTGGCGCTGCCCGACGACCTGGACTACGACGCCGTGCGCGCCTTGTCGTTCGAGGTGCGCCAGAAGCTTGCACAGCACCGGCCACGCACGCTAGGCCAGGCCTCCCGCGTACCCGGGGTGACGCCAGCGGCCATCTCGCTCTTGCTCGTGCACTTGAAGAAGGGGCGGCTGCGCACCCTGATCGGCGACGCCGCGTGAGGCAAGCGTCGCACCCTCGGCCCGGCCAGCCGGCGCCTCACGCGACGACGGCATCCGCATCTGCGCCCGCACCCACGCCCCTCGGGCAGGATGAACTGGGCGCACGCCTGGACGCCGGTGCGCAGGCGCTCGGGGTGGCCCTCACGCCCGTGCAGCGCACACAGCTGCTCGACTACCTGGACCTGCTCGCGCGCTGGGGCCGGGTCTACAACCTCACCGCTGTGCGCGACCCCGGCCAGATGGTCACGCAGCACCTGCTCGACAGCCTGGCGGTGTGGCCGGCGCTGCAGCGGGTGGTCTGTGCCAGGATGAGTGGGGCGAGTGGGGTGAGTGGGGCGGGCGACAGGCTGGCTCACCCCGGTGCGCAGGCGTCGGCCTGCGCCGCAGTCGGCCCGTCCAGCGCTCCGGCGGCTGCGGGCTGCACGGCCCGACTGCTCGACGTGGGCAGCGGTGCCGGGTTGCCCGGCGTCGTGCTGGCCATCGTGGCGCCAGCCTGGCAGGTGACCTGCGTGGATGCGGTGGGCAAGAAGGCGGGCTTCGTACGGCAGGTGGCCGCTGAGCTGGGCTTGACGAACCTGCGTGCCGAGCACGCGCGGGTCGAGGCGCTTCCAGCAGGTGAGGGGGGGGCTGGCTTCGACGTGGTGACGTCACGGGCCTTCGCCTCGCTGGCAGACTTCGTCCAGGCAAGCCAGCGGCAGCTGGCGCGTGAAGGCCTGTGGATGGCGATGAAGGGCCTGGTGCCCGACGACGAGATCGCCGCGCTACCCGCGCAGACGGAAGTGTTTCACGTGGAACAACTGGTGGTGCCCGGGCTGCAGGCCCTGCGCTGTCTCGTATGGATGCGGAGGCGGAGATGAGGATCAGGCAGGGTTCGATCGACGGTATCGGTCTGGCCGCCGGCCGTTGGGCTCGTGGCGCCCGGCGTGAGCGCAGCCGCAGCCGCAGCCGTGTTGGCAGACTCGGCACCAGCCGGGCGGCCGTGACGGTGGCCTTGGCAGCCGTGGCCGCCCTGATGGGCATCGCGGCGCCAGCCGTTGTCCGGGCCTCCTCCGCACAGGCCACCGGGTTCGCGCCACTGCAGTCGCTGCCCAGCCTGGAGGTGCCGCCCTACATGGGCACCTGGTACCAGGTGGCCCTCTTCCCGAACCGCTTCCAGGCACAGTGCGTCAGCGACACGACCGCCACCTACCGCCAGCTGCCCGATGGGAGCGTGGAGGTGGCGAACCGCTGCCGCACCGCCGATGGCCGCCTGGACGAAGCCATGGGCCGCGCGCGACCCACCGGTGCGTTGCGCGGCACGACGCTGGCACCCGCCCAGTTGCAGGTCAGCTTCCTGCCCGAGTGGATCCGCTGGCTGCCCGTGGGGTGGGGTACCTATTGGGTGGTCCAGCTCGCCGCCGACGGGCGCTACGCTGTGGTCAGCGAGCCCACGCGCCAGTACCTGTGGGTGCTGTCGCGCACGCCACGGCTCACGCCGGAGGACGAAACTGCGATACGCTCCCGGCTGATCGAGCAGGGCTTTGCGGCGGCGCTCGCACGTTGGCAGGCGCATCCGCACGGCCCCTCTTCCCGCTAGCGGCACGCGGCGAGGGCCGCCCTCGCCAGCTCGACTGTCCGGTCACGGCCCAGCCCTATCGCGGCGCGACGCGATGGGGCGGGGGTTCCGATCCGTCTTGGTTGCCCTCTCGAAATCTCGCAAGTCACCCTCCTTCCGATGCTTGGCATCTCCGATTTCGGCACCTTCTGCGCCTCGGTGCTCCTCTTCCTCGCACTGCCGGGCCCGGGCACCTTTGCGCTCCTGACCTCCACCGCGCAGGGCGGGCTGCGCGCCGGCGCAGCCGCCACCGCCGGCGTCCTCGTGGGTGACCAGGTGCTGCTGTGGCTGGCCGTCGGCGGGGTGGCCGCGCTGCTGGCGGCCCATCCAGGGTGGTTCGGAGCGATCCAGTACGCCGGTGCAGCCTATCTGGCATGGATCGGGCTGCAACTGATCGTGCGGCGCGAAGGCGCCCCCTCCGTCGTGCGCATCACCCCCGGGCACTACCTGCGCCAGGCGCTCCTGATCACGCTGCTCAACCCGAAGGCGATCGTCTTCTACATGGCCTTCTTCCCGCTCTTCATCGACCCGGCACAGCACCGTGGCCTGGTCACCTTCGGCGCGATGGCCGTCACGATCGCGCTGATCTCGGCCGCCTACTGCCTGACGCTGTGCGCGTTGGCCGACCGCGTGAGCGCGCAGGTGCGCACCCACCGGCGGCTGGCGCGCTGGCTCGAGCGGGCCGCCGGCGCCTGCCTGATCGGCTTCGGGCTGAAGCTGGCAGCCCCCTGACCCCTGGAGCGGCGATGCGCATCTACTGTGTGGCCAATCAGAAGGGCGGGGTGGGCAAGACCACCACCGCCGTCAACCTCGCGGCGGGCCTGGCCCAGGTCGGCCAGCGCGTGCTTCTGGTGGACCTCGATCCGCAGGGCAACGCGACGATGGGCTCCGGCGTCGACAAGCGCCAGCTCGAGCTCAGCGTCTACGACGTGCTGCTCGAGTCCGCCGGCATTGCCGAGGCCAGGCAGCGCAGCCAGTCGGGCGGCTACGACGTGCTGGGGGCCAACCGCGACCTGGCGGGCGCCGAGCTCGAGCTCGTCGGGCTCGAGCGGCGCAACGAGCGGCTGCGCACGGCCCTGGCAGCTGTCACGGCCGACCACGACTTCGCCATCATCGACTGCCCGCCCTCGCTGAGCCTGCTCACCCTCAACGGCCTGTGCAGCGCGCACGGCGTGATCGTGCCGATGCAGTGCGAGTACTTCGCGCTCGAGGGCTTGTCCGACCTCGTCAACACGGTGCGCCAGGTGCACGCGAACCTGAACCGCGAGCTCAAGCTGATCGGGCTGCTGCGCGTGATGTTCGACCCGCGCATCACGCTGCAGCAGCAGGTGAGCGAGCAGCTGAAGTCGCACTTCGGCGACAAGGTCTTCGACACCGTCATCCCGCGCAACGTGCGGCTGGCCGAGGCCCCGAGCTACGGCCGGCCTGGCCTTGTCTTCGATCCGGCGTCCCGCGGGGCGCAGGCCTACCTCGCCTTTGCCCGGGAGATGGTGCAGCGCCTGCAGCAGGGCCCGGCTTGAGGCTCAGGGTCGTGCCCTCGACAACCTGCTTGGTCGACCCGCTGCCTGAGGGCGTGAGCCGGCCGCTCGTCGAGCAGGTGGAGCTCGCCGGGCTGCGTGCAAGCCAGCCGCCCGAACAGGCCGAGATCGACGGCTGGCTGCTGCGCTGCCTGCCGGGCAAGGCCAAGCGCGCCCGATGCGTCAACGCTCTGCAAGCAGGTGAGCGCTCACTTGACGACAAGCTCGCCGAGTGCGCGCGCCTGTTTCGCGAGGCCGGGCTGCCCTTGTACATGCGCATCACCCCCTTCAGCGCGCCGACCGGGCTGGACGAGGCCCTGGCCGCGCGCGGCTGGGCCCGACACGATGTGACGCGCGTACTGGTGCATCCTCGGCTCGAGGCCCTGGCGCCGATGGATCCGCCTGCGGGCCTGTGCGCCCAGGCCACGGGCGCAGACGACTACGCCCTGGCAGTGGGCCTGCTGCGCGGCTCGAGCATGGCTGAGATCGCGGCGCACGCGCAGCGCCTGCGCGCGTCCCCGGTGCCTTACAGGGGGTGTGTCTGG
>CAILKA010000149.1 GCA_903834645.1 uncultured beta proteobacterium | reverse complement strand
GAACTGGTGCGGCGTGGACAGGTCATTGCTGAGATGGGATCCAGCCAGTCTGACCGAGTCAATTTGCTGTTTGAGATCCGCCAGCAGGGTAAGCCAGTCGACCCCGAGCGGCTTCTTCCCCCTCGCGCAGCGCTGAGCGACTCGGTGCCGGGCGGCACCTGTGACCCGAGCCAACCTTGGATGATGCAAGAGACGAGCGATCCTGCTGTGCTGCGCCAGTGTGGAACTGGATTGCTATGGATGCGCGCGGACAACGGCCGAGATGTCGACTGGCTGCAGGCTCAGTACTACTGCCAGAGCGTGGGAGACGGCCGTTGGCGCCTGCCCACTATTCAGCAGTTACAGTCGCTCTACAGGGCCGACCAGCAGGGGGTGAGGTGCGGGCCCTTTACCTGCAAGGTCTCCGCCCTCTTCAGGCTGAGCGATTGGTGGTTCTGGTCATCCGAGCAAAATGGTTCCTCGGAGGCTTGGTACGTCGGTCTGAGATCCGGCGGGCGGGACTCGCTCCGCGTCGGCAGCAGCAACGGCACCCGAACTCTGTGTATTCGACGCCCCTGAGCAGGTCCACTAGGGCTGCTCCGCTGCTGGTTTCCCGCCTGATGGCAGCTACGGCCATACGGTCAGTGGCCTACCCGCAGCCGACGCCCACGACCCTGCTGAGAAGGTCTTCAACCTCCCTGATGGGTGGCGGGCTGTCGACGAGGATTCGTCGCTCCCCCTTCTTCGTCCACTGCGTACGAGGTGCCCGGCAGACAGTGCCGAAACCTGGCTCGACAGACTCAGCCTGATCGAAGAAGTCGATGCGCAGTTGGCGCCCGCCTTGGCCCGATCTTGAAGGAACGACCGAAAGCACCAGACAGTTCTTCCCGGTGTGTGGATGCTTGAAGATGGTCTGCCGGTCGGAGTGAGAACTGGCCTTCGAGGGGCGGTGATGGGGTCTGCACCCGAGGGTTTCTGTGGCGAAGGCTCGTATCGCCTCGGCTAGGTCCTTTTCCTGCCGGTCGAGCAGGTTGGTGTCGTTTTCCCAGAGGTCCGTGCTGAATGACGAAGTCTTCATGCTTGGCTGCTCGCGTGCGATCAGATGGAACGGGGAATTGGCGGTCGCGCCCGGGACCAATTGGCAAAGGCTGCGGGCAACGATCCCGGTGTTGCAGCCGCTGAAGGGACTATTGGACGCCTGCGGGCCGCAGCGTAACTGAAGGCCTCCAGAATGGCTCCGCAGGGTCGCTGGCGACACCAGGTCGGGGTGTGGACCACACACGGTGCCCAGGGGGAGCCGCTCCAGTTTCTCATGTGCTTGCCACACCATGAAACTTCGTCAAAATCCACCCCCAGATGCGCGGAACCCGTTTCGGGTGACCGGCTGTGGATCAAGCTGCGGGAGGCTGATCGTGAAAGCGTGGTTGTTGTCGGCATTGCTGATGGGCGCGGGCCTTGTCCACGCCCAGCCTGCCACGCGCAGCGCACTGATCGTGGGCGTCGGCAACTACGCATCCCCCGAGGTGACTCCGCTCGAAGGCGTGCCCTTCGACATCGTGAGCGCCCGTGCCATCGCCCGCGCCATGGGCATTCCCGACCAGCGCATCACGGTGCTGCGCGACGAGCAGGCCACGAAGGAAGCGGTGCTCGCGGCGCTGGAGAGGATGGCCGCTTCGGTCACCCCGGGCAGCCGCGCCTTCGTGTACTTCTCCGGTCACGGCACGCGCTGGTACGAGCCGGCGCTCAAGGGCTGCAAGGAAGGGCTGCTCACCTACGACCGCGGCACGATCACCAACGAGGAGATCGCTGCGCGCACGCGCCGCATGAGCGAGGTGGCCGACAAGGTGGTGGTGCTGTTCGACGCCTGCCATTCCGATGGCGTGTCCACCAACCGCGGCCGTACTCGCTCCGTGAACGTCCCGCTTACCCCGAAGTTCTACCTGAAGGGTGGCGAGGATGCGCAGGCCTGCTCCCAGCCCGTCAACCTGCGCACGCGCAGCCTGCTGACCGAGGCCACCAAGCTCGGGGCCTTACAGGAAAACTTCGTGCAGATCACCTCCTCGCGCGCCGACGAGGTGAGCTTTGACGAGCCGGGCAAGGGCGGGCTGGCCACGCAGGGCGTGCGCGATTGCCTGCTGAGCCGGGCCACAGACGCCAACGGGTCGGGCGCAACGACCGTCGATGAGATCCAGCGCTGCGCGCAGCGGTTCGTGGACGCCAGGCTAAAGCCCTTCCCGGATCTGCGGCCTCACAACGTGACGGTCTCGGGTAACCGCAACATCGTGCCAGTGGCGGTCGTTCGGCCACCGCCGCCTCCCTTGGCGCCGCCCGTACCAGTGGCAACGGCGCCCGCGCCTGCTCCGCCCGCTGCGCCAGTGGTGGTGCAGCCCTCGCCCGCGCCGGCCCCGGTCGTCGCCGTCCTCACGACACCTCCCCCTGCTGCTGTTGCCCTGCCAGCCGTCACCGCACCGCCGGCACCACCAACTGCAACCCCTCCCGCTCCTCCTCCGCCGGCCACGCCCGTGGCCGTGGCGCCGCCCCCGCCAGCGCCTGAGCCCGCTTTGGCCTCGTTGGCCACGCTCAAGGACATCGAAGCCCAGCGCAACCCGCGCCGCCAGGTGGACGTGACCCTGAGCAAGCCCGCAATGCGCATCGGCAAGGACGCGCTGGAACTCACCATCCGCTCCAGCCACGATGGGCACATCTACCTGGTGATGATCGGCAGCGATGCCAAGAGCTTCTATGTGCTCTTTCCCAACGGGCTGGACGCCGACAACCGCATCCAGGCCAACAAGGTGCTGCGCTTGCCCCGGCCCGATTGGAAGCTGATGGCCCAGGGGCCGGCAGGCACCAACCACCTGCTCGTCGTGGTGGCTGACACGCCTAGAGACCTCTCCGCGCTCACGAAGCTTCCACCCACCTCGGCCGCCCCGTTCACCTTCTCCCTCAACGACCTGCCCGGCCGAAGCGCCCTGTTCGACTTCATCGCTGGGCGCGGAATCACGGGCTCGTCGGAGACCTTCGGGGCGAAACTGCTTGCCGTCAAGGAGTTTCCGTGAGGTTCGTACTGCTGGCAGCGCTCGCTGCCGCACTGGCCACGTCAGCCAGCGCCCAGACCCCGATCGGCCGCGCGACCGCTGAGGAGCTGGTCGAGAAGCTCGCAGCTCCGCCCGCGACTACGCGCAGCCTTCGCAACATCGTGCCGCAGCGGCGGCAGATCGATCTCGTCGTCAACTTCGACTTCGATTCTGCTCGCCTCCAGGCCGCGAGCCGGCCGCTCCTCGAGTCGCTCGCGCAGGCCATGAACAACGAGCTGCTGCAGACGATTCGCTTCAAGGTGGAGG
>CAILKA010000148.1 GCA_903834645.1 uncultured beta proteobacterium | reverse complement strand
CGGGGCCAGCCAGTTCGTCTTCGTCGACACGCCAGGCTTCCAGACCCGGCACGCCACGGCCTTGAACCGCACGCTCAATCGCACCGTGCTCGCCAGCGTGGGGGACGTGGACACCGAGCTCTTCGTCGTGGAGGCGGGCCGCTTCGGGCTCGACGACGAGAAGGTGCTGGCGCTGCTGCCGCCGGACAAGCCCGTGATCCTGGTGGCCAACAAGCTCGACACGGTGGGCCGGCGCCAGGAGCTGCTGCCCTGGCTCAAGTCGATGCAGGAGCGGCACGCTTTTGCGCAGTACATGCCGATGTCGGCGCGCAAGGAGGCCGACGTGCAGCGGCTGCTCGCCATCATCGAGCCCTATCTCCCCGAGCAGCAGTGGCTGCACGAGGAGGACACGGTGAGCGACCGCAGCGAGCGCTTCCTGGCCGGCGAGATCATCCGCGAGAAGCTCTTCCGGCTGTGCGGCGACGAGCTGCCCTACACCTCCACCGTCGTCGTCGATCGCTTCGAGGAGGAGCCCGGCCGGATGGCGCAGCGCATGGTGCGCGTGGCGGCCACGATCGTGGTGGAGCGCGATCCGCACAAGGGGATCGTGATCGGCGAGGGGGGCGAGCGGCTCAAGCGCATCGGCACGCAGGCACGGCAGGATCTCGAGCGGCTGCTCGACGGCAAGGTCTTTCTCGAGCTGTGGGTGAAGGTGCGCAGCGGCTGGGCCGACGACGACGCACACCTGCGCACCTACGGCTACGGCGACGGGGCCTGAGACCGTGTCCGTGCGCCGGGCTGCACCGCAGCTGCAGGCCTTCGTGCTGCACCGCTACGACTGGAGCGAGTCGAGCCTGATCCTGGACGTGCTCACGCGCGAGCGCGGGCGCCTAGCGGTGGCGGCCAAGGGCGCGCGGCGCCCGTACTCGCAGCTGCGCCCGGTGCTCCTGCCGTTCCAGCGCCTGGTGCTGACGCTGGTGCGCAGCACGGGCGAGGGCGCGGAGGTGCACACGCTGCGCCAGGCCGAGTGGGCGGGGGGCCTGCCTGCGCTCGGGGCCGGTACGGGCGAGGCGGTGTTTCGTGCCTACTACTGCAACGAGCTCGTGATGAAGCTGCTCGCGCGCGAGGACCCGCATCCGGTCGTCTTCGATGCCTATGCCGCGACGCTGCCGGCGCTGGCCGGCCCCGATGAGCTGCATGCGCAGGCAGCGCTGCGGGCCTTCGAGCTCGTGCTGCTGCGCGAGACGGGCGTGCTGCCCGACCTGGCGGTCGTGACGCTGACCGTGCAGCCCGTGCAGGCGCTGCAGCACTATGTGCTCGTGCCCGAGTCGGGCGTGATGGCCACGCGCGAGGAGGCCGGCAGCCTCACGGGCGCCACGCTGCTGGCGCTGCAGCAGGCGCTCGACGCCGGCGATCTGGCGCAGCTGCAGGCCGCCTGCCTGCCGGGGCTCGCGGCGCTTCGCGGCGCGATGCGCACGCTGCTGCAGGCCCAGGCGGGCGGCGCCCCCTGGCGCACGCGCGACGTGATGCAGGGCCTGCGCCGGCTGATAGATTCGCGGGCATGAACCCTCTTGTCGCGCCCGAATCCGGGGCACCCGTGCACGGCGGCAGCCCGACCGCGCTGTCGGTCAACGTCAACCGCGTGGCGCTGCTGCGCAACTCGCGTCCCGTGGGCATCCCCGATGTGCTGCGCCTGGCCACGATCGCGCTCGAGGCCGGCGCCGATGGCGTGACCGTGCACCCGCGCCCGGACGAGCGCCACATCCGCACGCAGGATGTGCACGACCTGGCGGCCCTGCTCGCACGCTGGCCCCAGGCCGAGTACAACATCGAGGGCAACCCCTTCCACAACCTGATGGAGCTGGCGCTGGCCGTGCGCCCGCACCAGGCCACGCTGGTGCCCGACAGCGTCGAGCAGGCCACCTCCGACCATGGCTGGGACCTGGCGCGCGACGGCGAGCGGCTGCGTCCGCTGATCGCGCAGCTCAAGGCCCACGGCATGCGCGTGAGCCTCTTCATGGACCCGCTGCCCGAGGCGATGGCCCGTGCGCGCGACATCGGCGCCGATCGCGTGGAGCTCTACACCGAGGCCTATGCGCGCGCCTGGCCGACGCCCGAGCGCGGGGCGCAGCTGCAGCGCTACGCCGACGCCGCGCGTGCCGCGCGCGCGGCGGGCCTGGGCGTGAACGCGGGGCACGACCTCAACCGCGACAACCTGGCCGACTTCCTGCGCGCCGTGCCGGGCGTGGCCGAGGTGTCGATCGGGCACGCGATCGCGGCCGACGCGCTGGAGCTCGGCATGGCCGAGACGGTGCGTGCCTACCAGCGCTGCATCCGCAGCGCGTACGCCTGAGCGCGAGGCCCAGGGGGCGCGAGGGCATGGGGCGCATCTACGGCGTGGGCACCGACATCTGCGACGTGCGCCGCATCGAGGCCGCGCTCGAACGCCACGGCGAGCGCTTTGCGCTCAAGGTGCTCGGGCCGCATGAGCTCGAGGTGTTTCGCCAGCGCCTGGCCGCGCACCGCGCGCGCGGCGTGCGCTACCTGGCCACGCGCTTTTCGGCCAAGGAGGCGTTCTCCAAGGCCATCGGCATGGGCATGCGCATGCCCATGACCTGGCGTGCCTGCGAGGTGGTCAAGGCCGCCAGCGGCCAGCCCGGCATCCGGTTGCATGGCGAGCTCGCGCGCTGGTTCGACGAACGCCGGCTGCGTGCGCACCTGAGCGTGACCGACGAGTCTGACTACGCCGCGTCCTTCGTGGTGGTGGAGACGGCGGACTGATGGGCGTGGCCGGCACGCGCTGGCATACTGACCTCACTATGTCCGTGCACGCCCCCGTCATCCTCGACACCGCCGGCCCGACGCTCGACGCCGCGGATCGTCGGCGCCTGAAGCACCCGCTCACCGGTGGGCTCATCCTCTTTGGCCGCCATTGGGTGGACCGGCGTGCGCTCACCGAGCTGTGCGCGCAGGTCAAGTCGATCCGGCCCGACATCGTGATCTGCGTGGACCACGAGGGCGGGCGCGTGCAGCGCTTTCGCACCGACGGGTTCACGCACGTGCCGCCGATGCGGGCGCTCGGCGAGCTGTGGATGCGTGACCCACTCGGCGCCACCGATGCCGCCACGGCCGCCGGCTACGTGCTGGGTGCCGAGCTGCGTGCCTGCGGCGTGGACCTCACGCTCACGCCGGTGCTCGACCTGGACTACGGCGGCAGCAGCGTGATCGGAGACCGCGCCTTCCACCGCGACCCGCGTGTGGTGAGCCTGCTGGCCAAGAGCGTGATGCACGGGCTGCTTTTGGCCGGCATGGCCAATTGCGGCAAGCACTTTCCGGGGCACGGCTACGTGAAGGCCGACAGCCACGTGGCGGTGCCGGTGGACCGCCGCTCGCTCAAGGCCATCCTCGCTGACGATGTCCAGCCCTACGGGTGGCTCTCGACGAGCCTGGCTGCGGTGATGCCGGCGCATGTCGTCTACCCGAAGGTGGACCACCGGCCGGCGGGCTTTTCGGACCGCTGGCTCAAGGACATCCTGCGCGGGCAGCTGGGCTTTGGCGGGGCCATCATCAGCGATGACCTGACGATGGAAGGCGCGCGCGGCGTGGAGGGGCGCTCGCTCAGCTATGCCGAGGCCGGAGCGCTGGCGCTGTCGGCCGGCTGCGACCTCGTGCCGATCTGCAACCGCTCCGCGGTGAACGCCGGACGCGACGTGGACGAGCTGCTCGCGGGCCTGCTCGAGGAAGCGCGCAGCGGACACTGGAGCCCCGACCCCGACAGCGAGGCGCGGCGACTGCGCCTGCTGCCGCAGACCCCGCCCCTGACCTGGGACGAGCTGATGCACCACGGCCCGTACCAGCACGCGCTGGAACGGCTGCCCTGAGAGCGAGACCCGGGGCGGGGGCCGCACCACGCGGCCCGGCCCCCCCGGGTGTTCAGGCTGCAGGCTGCTGGCGCTCGAAGGGCAGCTTCAGCTGAGAGAGGTCCTGGCGCGTTTCGACCAGGATCAGCGGCCCTTCGTCCAGCACGACCACCGGCTTGCGCTCGCGCGGCACGTGCGCCGGCACCGGCTCGGCTGCGATCGCGGCCTGAGCGGCTGCGATCTTGTCGGGATCGGAGTTGATCCACTGCAGCCCGGCGGTGTCGGCGATGCGCTGGAGCTCAGTGATGGGCAGCTCGAAGCGGGTGGCCACGGGGGCCGCCTGAGGGGCGGGGGCCACGGCTTCGGCCACGGCGTGCGTCTGCTCGGCGGCTACGGGTGCGGCCGCGGGTGCAGCGGCAGCCGCTTCCACGGGCTCGGGGGTCAGGCCCTCGAGCGATTCGCCCGCGGATTCGGCGGTGCTGCCTTCTCCTGCAGACTCATCGGGCCGGCGCTCGCGCCGCAGGCGGTCACGGCCTCGGCCGCGACGACGGCTCCCTTCGCGCTCGCTGCCCTCGGCTGTGCCAGCCTCGGATGCCTCGGGCGCCTCGGCACCGGCCTGGGGAGCGGCGGAAACACCGTCATCGGCACGCGCCACGGGCTCCACACCCGACGGCACAGACTGGGCACCCGCCTCATCGGCCACTGCGCCCGCTGCGGACTGCTCGCCCAGGCCCTGCTCGCCCGTGTCGCCAGCGCCTTCCGTCCGTTCGCGATCGGCGCGACCCCGACCGCCGCGCCGCCGCCGACGGCGGCCCTCACGGTCCGCTTCGCCTTCGCCGCCTCCCGGTGCGCCTTCTGCCAGCGCGGCTGCGGGAATGGCCACAACCTCGCCCGGTGCCGCCTCGGCCATTGCAGTGGCTGCAACGGGCGGGCGGCCCTCGGTGGGGGTGCGCTCGCCGGTGCGCTCGCCCCGGGCGCGGCCGCCTTCGCGGGTTCCTTCGCGCCCTTCGCGCGCCTCACGACCCTCACGACCCTCACGGGGAGGCCGGGCCTCACGTGCCTCACGGACTTCGCGACTTTCGCGGGCCTCACGACCTTCACGGGGCTCACGACCCTCGCGACCTTCGCGCGTCTCACGACCTTCGCGGCCCCCCTCGCGCGAGCCGCGACCACCTCGGCCGCCACGCTCACCCCGACGGCCTTCGCGTCCTTCACGTCCTTCACGTCCGTCAGCCGGGCGTGCCGGCGCGCCGGTCGTGCCGGAGGCCTCACCTGACGAACCGGCTGCCGCCCCTGCGCCCGTTGCGGCCGGAGCCGGTGCCGGGGCCGCGCTGGGGGGCGTGCCACCGATCAGGCGGCGCACCCAGCCGAAGAAGCCTGCACCGCTCTCGGCTGGTGCGGCCATGGGTGTCGGGGCCAGCGCAGGCGCCGCGGCAGGAGCCGGTGCGGGAGCCTGAGCCGGGACGGGCACAGCTGCCACCGGTGCGACCCGGGCCGGCGCGGGAGCCGGGGCGGGCGGTGCGGGCTGGTCGGGCAGCACGCCCTTGATCACGGGCTCCTGCTTGGCCTTGGCCTTCTCGCGACGCGTGATCCCGACTTCGTCCTCGGGCTCCTCGATCATCGAGTAGCTCGCGCGGTAGCTGTCCAGGCGCGGATCGTCGTGGCGCAGCCGCTCGAGCTTGTAGTTGGGCGTCTCCAGGTGCTTGTTGGGCACCAGCAGCACGGTCACGCGCTGCTTGAGTTCGATCTTCGTAATCTCCGAGCGCTTCTCGTTGAGCAGGAAGCTCGTGACCTCCACCGGCACCTGCACGTGCACGGCGGCGGTGTTGTCCTTGAGCGCCTCCTCCTGGATGATGCGCAGGATCTGCAGCGCCGAGCTCTCGGTGTCGCGGATGTGGCCCGTGCCGTTGCAGCGCGGGCAGGTGATGTGGTTGCCTTCG
>CAILKA010000147.1 GCA_903834645.1 uncultured beta proteobacterium | reverse complement strand
CGACGTTGCCCCCGCGCTGGGTGATGTCCTTGCGCGCCTCGGCCAGGTCGGCGCTGCGGCGCTGGCCGGTGACGACCACGCGCACCCAGCGCTGGCCGGCGGCTTCGCGCAGCCAGGGCTGGCGAGTGGGCTTGGCGGCGTTGATGGCCAGGCGCAGGTCGGTGGCGACCTTGTGCGCAAGGGGATCGGCGGCGGGTCGCTGGGTGGGCGTCTGCGCCTGCGCCCAGCCCAGGGTGAGGAGACAGCCCGCCACGACGGCGTGCGCAACCCCGAGGAGCAGCCGGCGCGCCGGCCCTGTTTCAGCCTGCCTGTTCATCATGATCATTCCCCTGAGGAGCCCTTGTTCTCGGCCAGCACGATGCCCTCGGCCAGCACGATGCCTTCAGCCAGCACGATCCCTTCGGCCAGCACGATGCCGCTGGGCAGGACGGTGCCTTTGCCCGGGGTCTGCAGCGTCGACGCCAGGGTGCTGGTCGAACCGAAGAGGCCAGTCTTCCCCTTGAGTGAGCTGGGCCCCACCAGTCCCGATGCGGACACCACCCCCGGCTGGAAGAGCGTGGCGCGGTCCCCGGGCAGCCGGGCTTCGACCAGGCTGCTCGGATGCGTACGCGTACCTTGCGCGTTGGGCCACCAGGCAATCGTGGTCTGGCGCGGGGCGACGATGCCGCCCCAGCTGATGCGGTGGTCCCAGGCCAGGTGGTAGGTGCTGAACAGCGAGTCGCCGCTGAGGATGCGGTTGCCGCCCGCGTAGATCATGCGGCTCCAGAGGTTCATCCCCGGCCAGGCTACGCTGGACGCCGACCTCAGGCTCTCGCCCGGCTGGATCGTCCCGTTCTCGACAGCCCGGAAGAGGTCGTTGCGCACGCTCATCGCCAGAGCCAGCGCGCCATCCGCATTGACGAGCCCCGTGCCTTGCTGGAGCAGGTTCGCGCCAGCGACCGGCGTGGCCGTGTACTGCAGCATGGCCTTGATCAGCGGCGGTGTGAGGCCGGGGTTGGCCTCGAGCATCAGCGCCACCACGCCTGAGACGACGGGCGCGGCGACCGAAGTGCCGCTGAGCTGCATCAGCCTGCGGGACTTCTCCTTATGGTTCGTCGCCACGCCCTGGGTGGTGTCGTCCGGGACCAGTTCCTTATGGGTTTCGGGCAGTTCGGAGTTGCCTCTCTTCTTCGAGGCCATCGATCCGAGGATCTTGTTGCCCGGTGCGATGAGGTCGGGCTTCAGACCGTTCTCGATTCGACGCTTGCCATCGGAGGCGACGTAGACGCTCCGGGTCGGGCCGCGCGAGCTGAACTTGTTGACCGAAACCTCGAATCGGTTGTTGCCCTTCTTTTCCGTCTTGGCCGAACCCACCGTGATCGCGGCGGGCTCGATCCCTGGGGAACCGACCGTGCCGTAGACCTCCCGGCCCAAGCTGTCCTTGCCGAAATTGCCAGCCGCCACGACCACCGTGATGCCCGCGGCCACCGCGCTGCGCACGGCTCGGCACAGGGGGTCGGTCAGGTGGGACTCGGTGGAGTCGGCCGCCAGGCTCAGGTTCATCACCCGGATGTTGTGTTCGCGGCCGCGCAGCACCACCCAGTCGATGGCGGCCAGCACGTCGCTGACGGCGCCGAAGCCGTTGGCGTCGAGCACCTTGAGGTCCACGAGCAGGGCGCCGGGCGCGATGCCCGTGGAGTTCGGGTTCAGGCCCCACGCCCGACCGGCCGCCACGCTGGCCACGTGCGTGCCGTGGCCATATTCGTCGACCTCGGGGTCGCCCGCGTAGTTGTTGATGCGTGTCTCGTAGGCTTGACGTGCTGCGGAGGAGGGGTTGAGCAGATCGCCCGATACATCCACGCCAACAGTCCAGTCCTTCTGGCCGGCGACGCTGGCGTCGCTCGTCTTGGTGAAGTCCACCGCGTGGCGCACACGGGTGCCGAACGTCTCGTGGTTGCGCATGATCCCCGAGTCGAGGATCGCGATGCCCACCCCGGCCCCGGTGCGTCCCGTGTAGGTGGAGACCCAGCCCTTGACAGCCGTTCCTGGCTTTCTTACGGAGGTGCTGTCACTGATGTTGGCCGACTGCTCCAGCACGCTGAAACTGCGCGTGGTGAGGCGGTTGGGGGAGATGCTCTGCACCTCGGGGCGTGCAGCGATCTTCAGCACGCCTGCCGCGGGGAGCATGACCGACAGGCCGCGCACCGAGAGGTAGCGCATGTACACCGACCCGCCGGCGCTCACGACGGCCTGTCGCAAGGCCGTCATCGAGGGGTCCGTGCAGTTGCAGAAGACGAGTGCCTTGACGTACCGGACGGTGTCGCCGCCCTTCTTGCCTCCGCCCGGGGCGGTGCCATCTTTCGCCCAGGTGTGCTCCTTCGGCAGCTTTGACAGGGTCAGCGTGCTGCGCAGATCGCCGGCAAGCTTGGCCTGCTGGTCTGCAGGCAGGGCCGAGATCGAGGAGGACGAAATGGCCGATGCATGGGCCACACCTGCCGCGAGCGCGAGCAGCAGGCAAGCAGCCACGGCACGCACAGGGCGGCGAACGGGTGAGGTGGGTATGGCGCGCGTAGTGGTCATGTGGAACGTCCCTGCCTGGCGACCTTTTCGGCCGTCTGCCCCTATTGGAGAGCGTTCCCACCCCCGAGTCACGGGGTCGGCGGCTACGAACTGCGTTGGGCCGTGAAGTCCTGCCGCATAGGGCCGTGGACGGCGTTGCAGGGCCGCATTCGCTGCGCCCGTCGCCCTCCTACTCGCCCAGCAGCGCCTTGTCGCTGATGGCGCGCGCCGAGTTCGGACCCAGGCCGTAGGCGGCCAGATGAGTGGATCCGGCGGCGGCAGCAGGCGCCTTGGCAGCGGCCTCCATGG
>CAILKA010000146.1 GCA_903834645.1 uncultured beta proteobacterium | reverse complement strand
GCGCTCGACGATGTCGCGGCGGTGGCCACCGGCACGCTGCAGCGCGCGCTCGAGCGTGGCATGGCGCCAGGGGTGCAGGCTGGCGAAGGCGAGGTCCTGCAGCTCGCGGAAGGTCTGGTCCAGGCCCAGGCGGTGCGCGATGGGGGCGTAGATCTCGAGCGTCTCGGCGGCGATGCGCTGGCGCCGTGCCGGTGCCATGGCCTCGAGCGTGCGCATGTTGTGCAGCCGGTCGGCGAGCTTGACGAGGATCACGCGCACATCGCGCGCCATCGCCAGCAGCATCTTGCGGAAGGACTCGGCCTGGCTCTCCTCGCGCGTGTTGAACTGCAGCCGGTCGAGCTTGGTCAGGCCGTCGACCAGGTCGGCCGTGGGAGCGCCGAAGCGCTGGATGAGCTCGGGCTTGGTGACGCCGCAGTCCTCCATGGCGTCGTGCATCAGTGCGGCCATGATGGCCTGCACGTCCAGCCGCCAGTCTGCGCACAGGCCGGCCACCGCGATGGGGTGCGTGATGTAGGGCTCCCCGCTGGCGCGGTACTGGCCCAGGTGCGCCTCGTCGGCGAAGCGGTAGGCCTCGCGCACGTGGGCGAGGTCGGTCGCGGAGAGGTAGGACAGGCGCTGCGTGAGCGCTGCAAAGGAGGTGGGTGCGGGTGCGTCGGCAGCCGAAGGGGCGGCGGGGCGCGCGCCAGTGCGGGCCCGGCGTGCGCCGGCCCGCGCGGGCGGTTGCCCGGGGGAGGGGTCGGCGGCAAGCGAGTGCACGGACATACCGGGAATCTACCGCGGATTGGGCCGCCACTGACGAGGCTGCGGGCATCGCCCGCCCCGCGTATCTCCAGGCCTCAGGGCACCAGGGTGAGGAACAGGAACGCGGCGAAGATCACCAGGTGCACGGCGCCTTGCATCATGTTCGTGCGCCCGGAGCCCAGCGTGATCGCTCCCACGAGGAAGGTCAGCGCCAGCAGCGCCACGTCCTTGTCGTCCACGCCCAGCACGAGAGGCAGATCCAGTGCCACAGCCGCCACGACCACCACCGGGATGGTGAGCCCGATGCTCGCCAGCGCCGAGCCGATGGCCAGGTTCATGCTCGTCTGCAGCCGGTCGGCGCGCGCGGCGCGGATGGCGGCCCAGGTCTCGGGCAGCAGCACGATCATCGCGATCAGGATGCCCACCACCGTCTTGGGCAGCTCCCAGTGCACGACCAGCCGCTCCAGCGAAGGTGACAGCACCTTGGCCAGCCCCACCACCGCCACGAGAGCCACCAGCAGCAGCACGAAGCTGGCCCAGGCCGCGCCGGTGCTCGGCGGCGCGGCGTGCACCGACTCGTCGGCGGGCGCCACGGCGGGCAGGAAGTAGTCGCGGTGGCGCACGGTCTGGATGAAGACGAAGACCGCCCACAGCGCCAGCGACGACAGTGCCACGAAGACGAGCTGCGAGTTCGTGTAGGTGGCCCCGGGTGAACTCGTCGTGAGCGAGGGCATCACCAGCACCAGCACCGACAGCGCGGCCAGCGCCGCCAGCCCCGAGTTCGTGCCCTCGATGCGAAAGCTCTGCTCGCGGTGGCGCAGCCCGCCCAGCAGGATGCACACGCCCACCACGCCCGTGCAGATGATCATCACCGCCGAGTAGACGGTGTCGCGCGGCACCGCGGCGGCGTTGGCCCCGCCCGCCAGCATGATCGACAGCACGAGTGCCGCTTCGATGACGGTGACGGCCAGCGCCAGCACGATCGTGCCGTAGGGCTCGCCCACCTTGTGCGCGATCACCTCCGCATGGTGCACCGATGCGGCCACGGCCGCCAGCAGGGCAGGCACGCAGGCGATCAGCGCCACCAGCTGCCCGGGCAGCGCCAGGCCCGAGGCGAGCACGCCGATGGCCACCATGGGCAGGAGGGTGAAGATCTTCATGGCGCGCATTATTGGCGGGCGCGGTCGCAAAGGGGGACCTGCGGTTTCCCGGGAGCGGGCAGAAAGACTGTATGGATGTACAGTATCTCGCTCCATGCTCCCCGCCTACGCCGAGCTGCACTGCCGCAGCAACTTCAGCTTCCTCGTCGGCGCCTCGCACCCCGAGGAGCTGGTGGCGCGTGCGCGCGAGCTCGGCTACGCGGCGCTGGCCCTCACCGACGAGTGCTCGCTCGCCGGCGTGGTGCGGGCCCACAGCGAGGCACGGCGCCAGGGGCTGCACCTGATCATCGGCGCGGAGATGCGCCTGTCCGGCGGCGGGGCGCACCTGGTGCTGCTGGCCCAGTCGCGCCGCGGTTACGCCAACCTCTCGCACTGGATCACGCTGGCGCGCCGCCGTGCCCCCAAGGGCACCTACGAGGCGCAGGCCACCGACCTCGAGGGCAAGGCCCCGGGCGCGCCGATGCTGGCCGGCCTGCCCGGGTGCCTGGCGCTGCTCGTGCCGGGCGAGCAGGAGCCCTTCGAGACCGTCTTCGCCCACGCGATGTGGCTGCGCACCTGGTTCGGCGCCGAGCGCGCCGCGCTCGCCATCGAGCTGCTGCACGGCCCGCACGACGCGCAGCTCGTGGAGACGGTGGAGGCGGTGGCGCAGGCCACGGGGCTGGCCGTCGTGGCCGCCGGCGGCGTGCTGATGCACGCCCGCTCGCGCAAGCCCTTGCACGACGTGCTCACCGCCACCCGGCTGAACCGCCCCGTGGCCGAGTGTGGCCTGGCGCTGGCGCCCAACGCCGAGGCGCACCTGCGCCCGCGCGCCCGCCTGGCCAAGCTCTACCGGCAGGCCTGGCTGCAGGCCACGGTGCAGCTGGCCGGGCAGTGCGCGTTCTCGCTGGAGGAGTTGCGCTACGAGTACCCGCAGGAGATCGTGCCCGAGGGCCACACGCCCACGAGCTGGCTGCGCGCGCTCACCGAGGAGGGCGCGCGGGCGCGCTTTCCCGCGGGCGTGCCGCCTGCCGTACGCGCCACGATCGAGCACGAGCTCGCGCTCATCGCGCAGCTCGCCTACGAGCCCTACTTCCTGACGGTGGCCGACATCGTGGCCTGGGCGCGTGCGCAGGGCATCGCCTGCCAGGGCCGCGGCAGCGCCGCCAACTCGGCCGTGTGCTACTGCCTGCACATCACCGAGGTGGATCCGGCGCGCATGAGCGTGCTCTTCGAGCGCTTCGTGAGCGCCGAGCGGCGCGAGCCGCCGGACATCGACGTCGACTTCGAGCACCAGCGCCGCGAGGAGGTGGTGCAGTACCTGTACCGCAAGTACGGCCGCCACCGCGCGGCGCTGGCCGGCGTGGTGGTGTGCTACCGGCCGCGCTCGGCGCTGCGCGACGTGG
>CAILKA010000145.1 GCA_903834645.1 uncultured beta proteobacterium | reverse complement strand
TCCCCTGGACCTGCCGCGGCTGGCCAAGGCAGGGTACCTGGTTCCGGGGCTGGAGCAGGCGCCGCTGGCGGAGGATTTCCGGCGTGCCAAGCGTGCATTGCTGGATCGCGTTCGCGAATCGGCCGCCGCGCATCCGGGCAGTGGTGTGCTGGTGGTGGTGACGAGCGCCGTGGATGGCGAGGGCCGCACGACCTGTGCGATCAACCTGGCGCTGAGCATGGCGATGGAGGTGGATACCTCCGTGCTGCTGGTGGAGGCGGATGTGAAGCGCCCGCAGGCCCTGGCTCGCCTGGGCGTGGCAGGGGGTGTCGGCCTGACCGAGTTGCTGGCCGATCCGGGTCTTCCGCTTGTGCGTGCCGTGCTGCCGACGAACGTGCCGGGCTTGTCGCTGCTGCCCGCCGGCGCGCCGGATGTGCGCTCGCATGAGCTCTTTGCCGGATCGGGGATGCGCGGACTGGTGTCGCAGCTCATCGGCCACCGGCCCGACCGGGTGGTGATCGTGGATGCGCCGTCGCTGCTGCGCAGTGCCGACGCCGGGGCCCTCGCGGCGCTGGCCACGCAGGTCGTGGTGGTGGTGGCAGCGCAGCGCACGCCGCTGCCGCTCGTGCAGCGGGCGTTCTCCTCGCTCGAGGGCGGGCCGCCCGTCGTGGCGCTGCTGAACCATCTGCCGGCGGCTGCGGCCTGAGCCCGGGGTCATTTCGATGTTCGAATCGCACTTCGGTCTGGACGCACCCCCTTTCCAGCTCAGCCCCGACCCGGCCTGCTGGTTCCAGAGCCGAGGTCATTCGCAGGCCATGTCGTACCTCAAGTTCGGGGTCTTCCAGCGCGAGGGCTTCATCGTCGTGAGCGGCGAGATCGGTGCCGGCAAGACGACGCTCGTGAAGTCGCTGCTCGGGCAGCTCGACCCGGCGCAGGTGTTGGCGGCCGAGGTCGCGAACACGCAACTCGACAGCGGCGAGCTGCTGCGCGCGATCGGGCAGGCCTTCGGGGTGCCCATGCCCGATGGCTCGAAGGCGCGCATGCTCGGCACGCTCGAGGCCTTCTTCACCGCCGTCGCCGCAGGCGGGCGGCGCGCGTTGCTGGTGGTGGACGAGGCGCAGAACCTCGGGCCCTCGGAGATCGAGGAGCTGCGCATGCTGTCGAATTTCCAGCTGGGCAGCCGTGCATTGCTGCAGAGCTTTCTCGTCGGGCAACCCGGGCTGCGCGATCTCCTGCGCCGCCCGGGCCTGGAGCAGATGCGCCAGCGCGTGATCGCCGCCTGCCACCTGGCGCCCCTGAGCGCGGCCGAGACGGGCGCCTACATCGGTTTCCGGCTGGAGCGTGCGGGATGGGCGGGTGGCGAGCTGTTCGACCCCGGGGCCGTGGAGCTCGTGCATGCGCGCACGGGCGGCGTGCCCCGGCGCATCAACCTGCTGTGCAGCCGGCTGTTGCTGACCGCCGCGCTCGAGCAGCGGCCGCGCATCGACGGGCAGTGGGCGCAGCCGGTGGCCGATGAGCTTCAGCGTGAGGTGGGCGAGCCGGCGCTGGCCTGAGGCGGCGCGGGTCTGGGTGCCGCTGGGCATCCTGCTGGCCTGGGCGGCTGCCGGTTGCCAGGTGCTGTCCGAGCCCGCCAGCGCCCCGCCCGATCCGGGCGTGGGCGGGCGCCATTCCGGCCAGGCTTCCGCTCCGGCACCTGCCCACCTTCCTGCCCCCGTTCCTGACCCCGTTCCTGCACCAGCGCCGGCGCCCGAAGACGTGGTGCCTGCGGAACGGCGCACGGACTGGCGTGCGGCTGGGGTTCCTGGTGGGATACCTGCGAGGACGCGGGTGTGTGCGAGTTTTGCGCCGGGCGCGAGTGCGTCGTCGATCAACGCGGCGCTGGCCTCTGCGGCGTGTGCGGACGGTGTGGTGCAGCTGGCGGCTGGCACGTACAACGTGACGGGGCTGCAGGTGTCGGCGAGCAACGTGACGCTGCGCGGGGCGGGGGCGGACCAGACGGTGCTCAAGGGCTGCAACGTGGTGAGGATGGGAGGCGGAGGGACCAGCAACGCGGGCATTGCGATCACGGGCGGTGGGGCCAAGGACAGTCGCACGATCACGGTGGCGTCGCTGGGCTCGCTGGCGGTGGGCAAGATGATCGAGCTGGACCGCGACAACGAGGCCGGGGTGGCGGTGAGCACGGTGGGTGGGAGCCGGCACATGCGCCAGGTGAACGTGGTGACGGGGATCAGCGGCAACGTGGTGACGCTGCGCAACCCGCTGCTGTGGAACTTCGGCTCGGGCAACGCGAGGGTGAAGTTCACGTACACGGCCACGCGCAGGAGCGGGGTGGAGGACGTGAAGATCGACCACTCGGGCACGAGCGGGTGCACGAACTTCATGATCCAGTACTGCGACAGCTGCTGGATCAAGGGGGTGGACTCGTACCTGGCATCGGGCTACCACTTCACGATGGTGGGGACGGTCAACGGGGAGTTCCGCGACTCGGTGGTGAGGCTGACGCAGACCTATGGGCCCAACAACGCGGGGCTGCAGGCGTACGGGAGCCCGACGTACGGCTCGAACTCGAGCTGGAAGATCGAGAACAACGCGTTCAACAAGCTGTTCCCGGCCATCGAGCTGCAAAACGGCTCGAGCGGGTTCTACATGGGCTACAACTTCAGCTACGGCTCGGCCAGCCAGCCTGGGGCGGATGCGGACCAGCCTGTGACGTGGACGTTTGCGGACAACCACGGGCCGCACGACATGATGAACCTGTGGGAGGGCAATGTCGGGGAGATGTTCGGCTCGGACGGCTACTACGGGGGCTCGAGCCACGCGATGGTGTTTCGCAACCACCTGCTGGGGGTGAACAGGAACTCCGGGCGTGTGGGCGAGCCGGTGAGGCTCAACCGGCTGAGCTACTCCTTCAACCTGGTGGGCAACGTGCTGGGGGCATCGACGTGGGTGCCGGGCAAGTACGAGCAGGTGGCCGACAACTGCGCGGGCGGGGTGGGGGTGTACCGGCTGGGGTACCCCAACATTGGCAACTGCCTGCTCAGTGACGTGACGGGCTACGCGGTGCCTGGGGGGATGAGCTACCCGGACGGCAAGGTCAAGGGCACGCTGCTGAGGTGGGGGAACTACGACAACTACACGAGGGCGGTGCGCTGGGAGGCTGGGGAGCTGCCTGCGGGGGTGACGGCGCCTGGGACGCGAGTGCTGCGAGCGTCGTACGTGCACGACGCGAAGCCGGCGTGGTTCCCGTCGGCGACGGCGTGGCCGCCGATCGGGCCGGAGGTGACGGGCGGGACGGCGTGGGGGGAGGCCAACGGCCGCGTGCACAGCATCCCTGCGCAGCAGTGCTGGCAGGCGCGCAACCTGGGCGCCGGCGGATCCTTCTCACGCACCGCCTGCTACCCCGGCAGCTGAGGGTGGACGACTGTTGAGCGTGCGCAGGGCCGACCCTGCTGCGGACCGGGAAACTGTCTCCATGGCGATGCTTCTTCCCCCCGTCCCCGAGGTCACGCGGTCACGCCGCACGCTGCGGGTGGCGATGGTGGCCCACTCGGCCTACGAGCGAGACAACAGGGTGATGCGGGTGGCACGCGCCTTGGCCGATCGCGGTGACCAGGTGGTGGTGCTGGCCTTGCGAACGCACGCCGGCCTGCCGGCCGAGGAGCGCATGGACGGCGTGTGCGTGCTCCGCATCCAGGACCGCTTCGAAAAGGAGGCGGACTCTCCGCTGGCGGCGCTGCGCCCGCTGCTGCGCTTCACGTTGGCGGCGGCCCGGCGCCTGCACGCGCTTGCCCGTGCGCCCCATGGCGATGGACCCTTTGACCTGGTGCACGTGCACAACGTGCCCGACTTCCTGGCCTTTGCCGCCTGGCCCGCACGCTGGCGCGGCGCGCGCGTGATTCTCGACCTGCACGACCTGGTGCCCGAGTTCTACGCGAGCCGCTTCACTGCCGGCGAGCGTTCGCCCGTGGTGGCCGCGCTGCAGGCGTGCGAGCGGATGTCGGCTGCGGTGGCCGACCACGTGATCGTGGCCAATGACCTGTGGCGCGATCGCGTCGTGCGCCGCTCGGCCCGACAGGAGGCCTGCTCCGTGATGCTCAACCACGTCGATGAGCGGGTGTTCCGCCCGCGCCCCCGGCGCCGCGCATTTGGCGAGGGGGGGCCGCTCGTGCTCTTCCCCGGCGGCCTGCAGGCGCATCAGGGCCTGGACGTGGCGATCCGTGCCTTCGCGCGGCTGCTGGTGCAGCGTCCCGATGCGCGCCTGCATCTCGTGGGCGACGGCAGCGAGAAGCCGGCGCTGCAGGCGCTCGTCGAGTCGATGGGGCTGCAGCGCTCGATCCGCTTCTTTGCTCCGCAGCCGCTGGCCGCGATCGCCGAGCGCATGGCCGATGCTGACCTGGGCATCGTGCCCAAGCTGGCCAACGGCTTCGGAAACGAGGCCTACAGCACCAAGATCCTCGAGTTCATGGCGGTGGGGGTGCCGGTGGTGGTCTCGCGCACACGCATTGACACCCACTACTTCGACCCCTGCGAGGTGCGCTTCTTCGAGTCGGGTGATGACGCGGCCCTGGCGCAGGCGATGGCCGAGGTGCTCGACAACGCCCAGTTGCGCGAGGAGCTGGTCGAGGCGGGGCTGGCGCGCGCGGCGCGCGAACGCTGGGGTGCGCACCGGCAGCGCTACCTGGGGCTCGTGGACGCGCTGGTGGCCACCGGGCGTGCGCCCGTAGCCGAGGCGGCGGGAGCGTGCTGATGGGCCGGGACACCACGCTCGACGATCCGATGCTGCGCCTGGCGCAGGCCACCTCCCAGTTCTTTGCCTGGTTCGAGCTCCACGGTGGGCCGCCTGGGGATGGCGTGTACCGGGCCAGTGCCCATCTGATGTGCCATGCCGCCACCGATGACCCCAGCCATGCCCAGGCGGCGCGTGCCGTCCTGCAGGCGATGCTGGCGGCGGAACTGCCTGTGGCGCTGGGCGCCCGGGCAGCACTGGGCGAGGTCTGCCTGCAGGCCAACGAGGTTCTCGGTGACCGGCTGTTCCTGGATGCCGCGCACAGCCTGTGCGAGGGCATCGCGCATGGCACGCGCCTGGACATGGACGACGCGCTGTGCTTCAGCGTGATACCCGGGCGCGTACTGGCGGTGCACCATGCCAACCTGCAGGCGGCTGTGCTCCTGGCGCGCACCGGCCAGAGGGTAGGGGAGGGCAGCTTCGTCGAGCTGGCGCGGGGCGCCGTGGCCTACAGCCTCGCGCTCCAGCGCCCGGATGGGGGCTGGCTGCACGGCGAGCAACGGCCCTTGCGCTGGGCAGATCACTTCCACGCGGGCAGCCGGGTGTGCAGCCTGCTCGAGCTGGCGCAGAGCGAGGTACATCCGGCGCTGCACGCGGCACTGGCCCGGGCGCTGCGGCATCTGGTGGGGCTGCACTTCGATGCGGCTGGCGTGCCGCGGTTGGCGCAGCGCGAGGACGAAACCGGCGAGTGCGAGTTGCTCGCCGCGTCGGAGGCCATGGGCGCTCTGGCGCGCGTGGCGACGACCGAACCGCGGGCGGGGCGGCGTGCGGCGCGGTTGGCGGCCCGGCTGGCCGACTGGACGAGCGCGCACCTTCAGGCCTGGAGCCTGTGGCGCGACCCCGTGAGCGTGCACGGGCCGGGTCGGCTGCTCGATGCCCTGGTTCGGGTGCAGGCGCTGGGCGCTGGCGCCTGGCAGGGCAGCGAAGCGGCGTACCGCGCGCCGTCGTGGTTCAGTCCCGGCGAGGCGACGCCCTGGCAGGTGAGTCCAGAGGGCCAAATGGGCCAAGTGGGCCAAGTGGGCCAGGTGGGCCAGGTGGGCCAGACTGCAACCGGGAGGCTGCAATGAGCGCCCCGCCACTGCCGGGCTACGTGCTCGTCACGCCCGCGCGCAACGAGGCCGCGCACATCGGCGCCACGCTGGAGAGCGTCATCGCGCAGACGGTGCGGCCGCTGCGCTGGGTGATCGTCGACGACGGCTCCACCGACGGCACGGCCGAGGTGGTGACCACCCACGCACAGGGCCAGGACTGGATCGAACTGCTGCGCATGCCGCCACGCGCGGCGCGCGAGTTCGCCGGCAAGGTGCGGGCCTTCGAGGCGGGCCGGGCGCGTCTGAACGGCCTGGACTACGTCGTGATCGGCAACCTCGATGCCGACATCACCCTGGGGCCGCGCCACTTCGAGTCGTTGCTGGCCCACTTCGTGCGCGAGCCGCGCCTGGGCGTGGCGGGCAGCCCCTACGCGGAGGATCCCGATCATCCGCAGCTCCATGCCTATGCCCACCCGGGTGCCAACCTGGAGCATGTGTCGGGAGCGTGTCAGCTCTTTCGCCGTGCCTGCTACGAGGCCATCGGCGGATACCTGGCGCTGCCCGGGGGCGGCATCGACACGGCCGCGGGCCTGGCGGCCCGGGCCGCAGGCTGGCAGACGCGCACCTACAACGAAGCCGTGTGCCTGCACCATCGGCCGGTCGGCACGGCCGAGCGTGGAAGGCTGGCGGCACGATTCCAGCGCGGCGTGCGCGCCTGGACCTTCGGCGGTCACCCGGCCTGGGAACTGCTGCGCGGCGTGGCGGACATGCGCCGGCCACCCTTCATGCTGATGGGCGCTGCACACTGGGCCGGCTACGGCTGGGCGGCATGCCGCGCCGTGCCCCGTGCCGTGCCACCCGCGCTCGTGGCGCAGCACCGGCAGGAGCAGCTGCTGCGGCTGGGCAAGCTCGTCCGCCCGGGTGGGCAGGACGAGGGCGGCTCCTCCCGTGCCCAGCCGAGGGTGGCCGTGCCGCACAAGGGCCGCGTGCGGTGGTTGCCTGCCGCGCGGGTGGGTGACTGCACGGTGGTGGCCCGCGGCCGGGCCTGGCGCCACGGGCATGTACTCGACGAGAACTGGTATGACGGTGATGCGGTGAAGGATCCGCAGGCGTTCGTCCAGGCCCTGCGCAGCAGCCCGCTCGCACCCGACCTGTGCACCTTTCGTGTGGGGGCCTCGGGGGTTGTGCCGAAGGCGCCCTGCAGGATCCATGAGGAATTGCTCGCGGAGATCGACGTGCGCGACCCGGCCGCATGGTGGGCCGGCGTGCCGCAGCAGACCCGCAAGAACGTGCGCCGTGCCGAGCGCAAGGGCCTGGTGGTGCGTGAAGTCTCGCTGGACGAGAGGCTGGTGCAAGGCATCCAGCGCATCTACAACGAGACGCCGATACGGCAGGGACGGCCCTTCTGGCATTACGGCAAGGACGTGGAGGCGGTTCGGCGCGAGAACGCCACCTTCCTCGACCGCGCCGGATTCCTGGGTGCCTACGTGGGCGAGGAGCTGGTGGGGTTCATCAAGTGGGTGCGGGTGGGTCGACGCGCCCGCATCATGCAGATACTCGCCCTGGTGCGCGAGCAGGACCGGCGGCCCACGATGGCGCTGATCGCGCATGCGGTGACGGTGACTCATCAGCGTGGCCTGGAGGCGCTCGTCTACGACCGCATGGTCTACGGCAACAACGCCGCGAGCCCGATGACCGAGTTCAAGCGACGCATGGGCTTTTGCCCGGTGGCGCATCAGCACGTGACCGTGGCCCTCACGGTACGCGGGCATGTCGTGCTCGCGCTGGGCCTGCACCGGCCTTTCGCGGAGCGGCTGCCCGGACCCGTGGTGGAGCGCCTGCTTGGCTGGCGCCGCTCGGCGCTCGAATGGTGGCAGAGCCATGGCTTTTCCCGGGGCCGTGCGTCGCAGCGCGAGGCGCCCTCGGGCTGAAGCCCTGTATTTCATGCCGGTGTAGCTCAGTGGCAGAGCAGCCATGTCGTAGATGGCAGATGAGGCGTTCGATTCCCTCCACCGGCTCCAATCATTTCGGGTGCGTCACCCGTGCGCAGCGCGCAAAGCCTCGCGTACCGGCAGGATGCGCGATCCCGTACGCAGCGCATGGCGCACCACCGCCTCCAGGAGGCCCGGCGTGCATCCCCACGGGCTGGGGTCCGCCGCGACATCGTGCGTGGCGAAGATGAGCCAGCCCCGCGTGCGCGCGTTGTCCTCGAGCAGGTGGCGCACGAAGGACAGGTCGGCATGCTGCTGGCGGTCGAGGAAGCAGGCGGCCAGGAGGTCGCGGTCGACGCGCCCGTTGTTGCCGCGCTGGCCTCCGTGGCGACAGGCCAGGAAGCGCTGGGCGAGCGCAGGCTTGACCGCTGCCACCGCACCGCTCTTCGGGTAGGCAAAGGTCTCGAAGTGTTCGCCCGGCAGTATTCGCTGCAGCGCCCGGGCATTGGCTTCCACCGAGGCCAGGAACTCGTCCGGACGCACCTGCCAGGCATCGAGATGGTCATGGGTGTGGCAGCCCAGTTCGTGGCCCGCAGCCACCGACGCGCGCAGCTCCTCGATCCCGCCCAGTCGGCCCGACGGGCCTGGCTGCCCCATCAGGCCCAGGCTCACGTAGTAGGTGCCCCGCACGCCGTGGTGCTCCAGCACGCGCGCACCCGTGTCGAAGGCGCTGGAGGGCGCGTCGTCGAAGCTGAATGAAACCAGGGGCTGCACGGGCGCCACAGTGAGCGCGCGGCGGTGCAGCCTGGAGGCCAGCGCCCGCCGCATGCCCGACTGCGCGCGCGCCAGCACCTGCGTGTTCAAAGCCGTCATCATGGGTTCCCCCTGCGCAGTGCCCGCGCGTCGACGATGGCGAGCAAGGTGAGCCACCATATGGCCGTCTGGCCATGGAAGGCTGCCTCGCTCACGTTGTAGAGAGCGGCGCAGGCGAGAAAGGCCAGGCGCAGCACGCCGCCCGGCACATCGGTGGCGAGTTGCGCGCGGGCACCGAGCAGCCCGAGCGCAAACAGCGCGACCATGAACACCACGCCGACCAC
>CAILKA010000144.1 GCA_903834645.1 uncultured beta proteobacterium | reverse complement strand
GTCTCGTGACGGCGGGTGAGCGCTACAACAAGGTCGTGGACATCTGGGGCAAGACCGGCGACGAGGTCGGCAAGGTCATGATGTCGCAGCTGTCCAAGCAGAAGGTGCAGGACCGCAACGGCAAGGAAGTCGACCAGGAGTCCTTCAACTCCATCTACATGATGGCCGACTCCGGTGCGCGCGGTTCGGCGGCGCAGATCCGCCAGCTCGCCGGCATGCGCGGCCTGATGGCCAAGCCCGACGGCTCGATCATCGAGACGCCCATCACGGCCAACTTCCGTGAAGGCCTGAACGTTCTGCAGTACTTCATCTCCACGCACGGCGCGCGCAAGGGCCTGGCGGACACGGCGCTGAAGACGGCGAACTCGGGCTACCTCACGCGCCGCCTGGTGGACGTGACGCAGGATCTGGTGGTCACCGAGGACGACTGCGGCACGCAGAACGGCATCGCCATCCGCGCGCTCGTGGAGGGCGGCGAGGTGATCGAAAGCCTGCGCGACCGGATCCTCGGCCGAATGGCGGCCATCGAGGTGCTCCACCCGGAGACCCAGGACCCGATCCTGCAGCCCGGCCAGATGATCGACGAGGACGTGCTCGACGTGCTGGAGGCCGCGGGCGTGGACGAGGTCAAGGTGCGCACGCCGCTGACCTGCGACACGCGCTATGGCCTGTGCGCCAAGTGCTACGGCCGCGACCTCGGCCGCGGCGGCCTGGTCAACGTGGGCGAGGCGGTGGGTGTGATCGCCGCGCAGTCCATCGGCGAGCCGGGCACGCAGCTCACGATGCGCACCTTCCACATTGGCGGTGCCGCCTCCCGTGCGGCCGTGGCCTCGGCCGTGGATGCCAAGAGCGACGGTGTCGTGGGCTTCAACTCCACGATGCGCTACGTCACCAACGGCAAGGGCGAGCTCGTGGTGATCGCCCGCTCCGGCGAGGTGATCATCCTGGACACGCACGGCCGTGAGCGCGAGCGCCACAAGGTGCCGTACGGCGCGACGCTGAAGGTCAAGGCCGACCAGGCCGTCAAGGCTGGCGCCAAGCTTGCCGAGTGGGATCCGCTGACGCGCCCGATCATCACCGAGTTCGCCGGCCGCGCGAAGTTCGAGAACGTCGAGGAAGGCGTGACGGTGGCCAAGCAGGTCGACGAGGTCACGGGCCTGTCCACGCTCGTGGTCATCGACCCCAAGCGCCGCGGCTCGACCAAGGTCGTGCGTCCTCAGGTCAAGCTGCTCGACGCCGCCGGCCAGGAGGTGAAGATCCCCGGCACCGACCACTCGGTGACGATCGGCTTCCCGGTGGGCTCGCTCATCCAGGTGCGCGCCGGCCAGGACCTCGCCCCCGGCGAGGTGCTCGCCCGCATCCCGATGGAGGGCCAGAAGACGCGCGACATCACCGGCGGCCTGCCGCGGGTGGTCGAGCTCTTCGAGGCGCGCAGCCCCAAGGACAAGGGCATGCTCGCCGAGATCACTGGCACGATCTCCTTCGGCAAGGAGACCAAGGGCAAGGTGAGGCTCGAGATCACCGACCCGGACGGCATGAAGCACGAAGAGCTGGTGCCCAAGGAGAAGAACATCCTGGTGCACGAAGG